>JBLNFC010000500.1:0-8153 GCA_050263355.1 Acidobacteriota bacterium | reverse complement strand
GGGCGTGCCGATTTATGGGCCAGACTGCCGCATACCGGCTCTGAGGCACAGCGCCCGATCATCCTCTTGAACCACATGGATGTGGTGACCAGCGACGCTTCTCATTGGAAAGCGCCTCCTTTCGGTGCGGACATCGTGAATGGCTCGATTTATGGGCGCGGTGCGCAAGACATGAAGAACGAGGGATTGGCGCAACTGGTGGTCATGGTCATGCTCAAGCGGGAAAAGGTGCCGCTTAACCGCGACGTGATCTTTCTTGCGGTGAGTGATGAGGAAGCCGGGGGAACCGGCACCGACTGGATGATCGCTAACAAGCGTGACCTGCTCGAAAATGCCGAGTTTCTGATCAATGAAGGTGGAGAGAACCTGCTGGAAGATGGCAAGGTGCGATACATCGGGGTAGATGTCGGGGAAAAGACAACGTTCTGGTTGCACGTCGTAGCGCACGGGCGGCCCGGGCATGGATCGCGGCCTATTCCCGACTCTGCGCCCAACCGGCTGGTCCGGGCTTTAGATCGAATTCTTGCCTATCGAACGCCTCTGAAGGTATTACCCATCATGGATGAGTTCCTGCACGTAATGGCTCCTTTTGAACCGCCAGCAAGAGCCAAGCAGTTTCTCAACATGAAAGAGGTAATCCAAGAAAAGAAATTTCAGGATGAGATCGAGCGGGATGAATCGCTCAACTTCCTCCTGCGCGACACAATTTCCTTAACCATGCTGGGTGGCTCCGGGCAGACAAACGTGATCCCGCCCGATGCCTGGGCGAATCTGGATGTAAGGCTTCTGCCGGGAGGGGATCCGCAAGCATTCCTGCAATCGATCCGGCGTGTGGTGGACGATCCCGATGTGACGGTGCAGCCATTGAATGCAGAGTTCCGCGTAGCGAACTCCTCGCCGACCAATACCAAACTCTTTCAGGCAATCCGAAGAGTATCAAATGAGTATTTTCCAGGCACGCCCGTGGCTCCGCGCATTACCAGCGGCTATACAGAAAACCAGCGGTACCGACCGCTGGGGATCAACAGCTATGGGTTCTCGCCTTACACTGCGACTTCGGCGGAAGGAAGCACAGAGCATGGGAATGACGAGCGCGTGCGAGTGGAAGAAGTGCGGCGGGCGCCAAGGATTTTGTACGACGTTGTGACGGCCGTTGCGGGTAAGTAGTCTCTGCCGAGGCAAGCGAAATGGTCTCATGTACCTTGGGGACTTGAGGTTTAAGGACCTGAGCGCACCGGCCACTACACTGGCTATGCGTAATACCCCTTACTACCCGCAAGGCGTTTCTCGTACTGTTCGTAGATGTAGTTGTCCGTCATGCCTGCAATGTAATCGCACACCACGCGAGCGAGCGGATCGGTCTGCGCTTTTTCCTGGTAACTGGTCGGCAGCGCCGTGGGCGTAGCGACCCAGTACTCGAAAAGATCTCGGATGATCTTCTCTGCATCCTCCTTTTCTGGTTCAAGCGCGGGACTGAAGTAGAGCCGCTCATGGAGGAAGCGTTTCAACTCGAGACGTTCGGCCTCGACTTCGGGACCAAAATTTACCAGGCGTCGACTGTCCTTGCGAACATGCGCGACTGTCGTGATCTGAGCGGATTGTAGATTCTGGCGAGTGTTTCGAATCAGGTCGTCGACCATGCGGTTCAACATCCGCTTGAGAACTTCGTTGAATCGCAGTTTCTCAATCACTCTCGGGTACATCTGGTCTACCTCAGGCAGGAACCTGCGAAACATTGCGCTTCGCGAACGCACATCGTCAAAGGCCAGCAAGTGGGCTTCATAACCATCGTCGAGATCGGCGGTGTTGTAAGCAATCTCATCAGCCACGTCAATGAGTTGCGCCTCCAGAGGGGGACGCTGACCGAGGACATACTCGGCCAATTCCGGATATTGGTGTTCATCGTAGTCATGGGAATGCTTAATGATTCCTTCTCGAACTTCGAAGGTAAGATTCAGGCCACGAAAGGCGGCATAACGCAGTTCAAAGTCTTCCACAATGCGAAGTGCGTGCAGGTTGTGGTCGAACGCCAAGCCGTGCTGGCGCATGACGGTATCAAGCGTTTTTTCGCCGGCATGACCAAAAGGCGGATGGCCAACATCGTGTACCAGTGCCAATGCCTCTACCAGGTCGACATTCAAACCCAGCTGTGCGGCGATCGTACGCGCGATTTGAGAGACCTCGATTGTATGAGTTAGGCGGTTGCGAAAGTGATCGGAAAAGCGCCGAGTGAAGACCTGGGTTTTGTCTTTTAGCCGACGGAACGCACGGGCATGAACGACGCGATCGCGATCGCGTTCAAAGTCGTTGCGGTAGGCATGAGTTGGCTCAGGGTAGCGACGTCCGCGCGAGTTCTCGACGCGTACCGCATACGCAGCCAACATGTGAGAAGTGTAGCAAAGAAGAACTGGGTTCTGGCGCGAGTGCAGGCCGAGAACCCCACAGCCGAAGCCTACTGTTTCGGCTGAGGTTCCTCTCGGGCTAGCTTGATTCGTGCCGATTCAAGCTTCTTCTGGACCTTGGCAACTTCGCTGGGTTCTACGTCGGCCGACACGCTTCGGTTGTACTCGTTCAGCGCACGCTCCCAATGCGCTGCTGCCTGCTTTAAGCGGCCAACCTTCTGGTACACATCGCCAAGGTGGTCCTGGACGGTCGGGTCGTTCGGAGTTCTCTGGACTGCCTTGCTCAGGTTTTGTTCTGCGAGATCATACTTCCCGAGCTTGTAGTAGGCCCATCCGAGTGAATCGAGATAAGCACCGTTTGCGGGATCCAGATCAATAGCCTTTTTAACGTAATTCAGAGCTTCGTCGAGACGCACACCGCGATCAGCCAGCATGTAGCCAAGATAGTTCAGCGCAACGGCATTTTGAGGATCACTGTTTAAAACCTGCTTGAACGCCTCTTCAGCCTGTTCGTACTTCTTCTCACGCTCGTAAACCGAGCCTTTCACAAAGACGGCATACGTCTTGTCCTCGGGCTTGGTGGAAAGCTGTTCGGCCTTATTGATTGCTTGTTCCGCCTCGTTCCAGCGCTTCAGACGCGTGTACATCTGGCTGAGCGCGACGTAGACCTCACGATCATCGGCGTTGCCCTTGAGCAGAGCCTTCACTTGCTCGATGGCGGTATCCGCCTGCCCGGTATCAGCTAACTGCGAGGCCAGAACCATCTTCAGACCGCGATCATTGGGCAGCTTCTGAACGGCTTCCTTGGCAGCCGCTGTAGCCTGTGGCCATTGCTTAGCCTCACGGTACGTATCGATGATCTGCTGGTACCCACGGACAGCATTGTCATCGCCCAAAGGAAGCATTTTGCGGAAGGTATCGAGGGCGGACTGGTTGTTGCCCATCTCCCGGTAGATCGTGCCCAGCCGCTCGAGGAAGACAGCGCGGTTGCTCTTTTCGCCTTGCGTGTAGTTGCCGTCCGCCTTTTCTGTCTTGTCGAGAAGTTGCTTCAGCGTCTGGGCAGCTTCCTCGTCTCGACCTTGCGCCTGGTAAACAGTAGCGATCTGATAGGGCACCTCGATGGAGTCCTGCACCATCGTTTCGGCCTTCTTCAGACTATCGAGCGCCTGGTCAAACTTACCCTGCTTGCGGTAGATCTCAGCCATGCGCAGATAGGTCTGGGCGTCTTCCGGATTCGCATCGGCGATGATCTTGTACTGATCGAGCGCGGCATCGGTTTGACCGTCATTCATCAGGTTTTGAGCAAGGCCGCGAATGGCATCAAGATTGTCGCGATCGAGTTCAATGGCATGACGGTAGGCTTCGATCGCCTGCTTATATTGTTTCTGTTGCTCATAGGTGTAGCCGAGAGCGGAGTAGAGCTTTGCGGAGCGACCGGCATCCGGTACCGAATTCAAAGCCTGAACGGCTCGGGTCGAATCGCCTTCCTCGTTGTAAAGGTAAGCGAGGGTGGTCACCGCCTCCTCTGAATCGGGTTGGAGTTTCACCGCAGTCTTGAATTCGTTCTCCGCCTTTTGCAAATCGTTGTTCAAACGATAGAGTCGACCGAGCAGGAGGTGATCGTCGACCAAATTGCCCGGATCCGTGTCCAACTTCACAATTTCTTCGTACTGTTCAATCGCCAGCTTCAGGACGTTTTGTCCGCCGCTCTGGCCACCGGTTTGCATGTCACCCAAGGATCGAAGATAGATACGACCCAAGAGTTTGTGAGCCTCCAAATTTTTGGGATCGCGCTTCAGAATGTCTTGTGCTTCGAGCACTGCATCGCGAATGCGGCCCGTCTTGGCATACAACTCGGCAAGGCCGGAGGTCAGGTACGCGGAACCCGGATCGGCGTCGATGGCCTGCCGGTATTCCTCGATGGCTTTGTTGGCGAGATCGCTGCGACCGTAGACGGTTACCAACTCCTCATAGATATGAGCCATCGAATAATGAAAATAGGCCGCCGCCCGGTCCGGTTTGCGAGCCGAGGTCTGATTTGCCGGTTTGCTGTCGGAAGCCGGTGCTGGACTCTGTTGGGAGAAGCTGGAAGTGAGACCGACCAGCAAGAGGCAAAAAACACAAAAATTCTTCTTCATGAAAACCCTTCGAGCTGCCAAAGCCATTGGATGCGGGACCGCAATCAGCGGGTGCTTCTATTGTAACCTTTGTTACTCCATCACGAGGCAGAAAATGCCGGGTATCCGGACGCTCGAGCGCTCACGGAAGTACAGGGGCGGAAGAGATTGTAAGTTGACGATTTCTGGTTGTTCACTGTAACGAAATCTAGCGATCCGGTTCTTGCTATCTCACCTGGCGCCTTCGGTTCAGACGTCTGCGAACCGGTTAGAAAGGTCAGACGCATTCGTGTTTCAATCGCTAACCAACAATCAACAATCAAGAATGCGAAATGGTGCGTCGTGCAGCCTCAAATTCTTAGTGTCGAAAGTGTCGGACGCCGGTAAAGATCATCGCTAAGCCCAGGCGGTCGGCAGCCTCGATCACTTCCTGATCGCGCACAGAGCCGCCCGGTTGGATCACTGCAGTCGCGCCCGCCTTCGCAATCTCCTCAACTCCGTCGGGAAAAGGAAAGAAAGCGTCGGAAGCTGCGACGGTGCCTTTCAGCGGGAGCACAGCTTTCATCGCACCGATCTTGCAAGAGTCGACCCGGCTCATCTGCCCGGCACCGATTCCGACGCTCTGGCCGTCGCGTGCGTAGACGATGGCATTTGATTTGACGTGCTTACATATCTTCCATCCAAATAGAAGCGCGCGCCGCTCTTCCGCCGTCGGTTGACGCTTCGTGACTACTTTCAGATCGCTCTCCTGCAACTGACGCAGGTCGTTGTCCTGCACCAGGAGCCCGCCAGAAACATTTTTCAACATCCATTTCTGCGGAGTATGAGTGATCTCGACGAGACGAAGGTTCTTTTTTGCGGCGAACTTCGCTTTCGCGGCTTCATCAAAAGCCGGCGCGGCAATGGCCTCGACGAAGAGCTTGGCCATCTCCTCAGCAGCCTCTCCGTCCACGGGACGGTTTACGCCAATCACGCCACCAAAGGCGGAGACGGGATCGCATTCCAGGGCTTTCTTGTAGGCGTCAACCAAGCGAGGAGCTGTCGCAGTACCACAGGGATTGGTGTGTTTGATAATGGTGCAGACGGTCTCATCGAAATCTTGAGCCAAATCCCACGCGGCCTGCAGGTCTACGATGTTGTTATACGAGAGTTCCTTCCCTTGCAACTGTCGAGCATTGGCAACTCCCACGCCCGAGCCGTCGGAGTACATGGCCGCCTTCTGATGAGGATTTTCACCGTAACGCAGATCCATGCCCTTTTGATAGAAGAGGCGCAAGGTTTGTGGAAAAGCGGATTCCATCTGCAGTTCAAAGTGGCCGTTGCTGCTCACTTTTTCGAGAGTCGATGCAATTGCTGCATCATAGGCAGCTGTCGTCGCGAATGCTTTTTGTGCTAGGCGCCACTTAGTGGCGGAGGAGAGTTCGCCTGCGTGCGACGCCATTTCCTCGGCAATGGCGCCGTAGTCAGAAGGAGAAGTTACCACGGCGACGTCCTGAAAGTTCTTGGCGGCGGAACGAATCATGGAGGGTCCGCCAATGTCGATATTCTCGATGAGCTCTTCGAAATGGACGCCGGGGTTAGCGGCCGTCTTTTCGAACGCGTAAAGGTTTACCACCACCATGTCGATTGGCTGAATTCCATGTTCCGCCACAGCCGAAGCGTGTGCAGGGTTTTCCCGTCGATGAAGAATGCCGCCATGTACCTTGGGATGAAGAGTTTTTACGCGGCCGTCGAGCATCTCCGGAAAGCCAGTCAGGTCGGAGATGTCCCGCACCGCAATGCCGGAATCCCGCAGCAATTTCGCAGTTCCGCCCGTAGAAATCAGATCCACTCCCATATTTGAAAGCTTGCGGGCAAAGTCAACCAGTCCGGCCTTATCGGTGACACTCAAGATAGCGCGCTGAATTTTCGACATGCTTGCCTCTGGCAGAAGGGAATCCGTGCAGGAACGTAAACAAAATTCTACCAGCCCCGCACCCCTGCGTGGGCTGATGCACGATAGGGAGGACGATTCGAAGTAGAGGGCCTTGCGAGCGAAGGCAGGCGCGTTGAGGAGGGCTAAACTTTGGCTTTTGCTTTCAGACGGACATGTCCGTCCTGCATCTCTACGGTGTACTCAACTGAGTGACAGCCGTACTCTTTGCGAATCTGGCTAGTCTTCTTCTGCACGAAGCTGGCGAAAGAATCGAGATTCCCTGAGACGGGTTCACCGGCTTTTGTTTTGGCCTCGGAAAGCGCTTTGAAGAGAGTCTCCACCTTCTCGCGCTCGGCGGAGACATCAGAGCATTCCACCGCAAAGGGCCCATTGTCGGACCCGTCTTTAGAAGAAGCTCCCGCATGACCAACCCCATAGACATGGTGAGCGGCTTCATGCTCCCCTTCGCGCACTCCCTGAACCGAGAGCAGAGCATCCTGCGGCCTGCGATAGCCTTCTTCCCGAATGCGGCTCTTCTTGCGCCAAAGATCGCTATAAATCGCGTACCGCTGGGCCATCTCGTTGTAGCGGTAGCGCTGCGAGAAGTTCATTTTGGAGCCGTCGGAGAACTTGCGGAGCAGGTTCAGTACTTTCCACTCAAGGTCGTTTGGCGGACGCTTGGCCGGATTGCTGAAGAAGATCTCGTACTCAATCTTGAGCCTGCGAAGATTCGAGTCTAAAAGATTGAGTTCTTCGTCGATGGTCACGAGTGGTGACGCTCCCGGAACTAGCTTACCGAGTGAGGCTTATGGCAGCGAGGTGACGTATGGACATGGCAGCAATAGAACCAAAGTACTCTGGCGTGGACTACAAGGCGGACGAACGGGAATCTGAAGTGTCGATGGCAGTGTCTTTTTATCTTCCAGAGCTAGCGGCCATCTTCTTGACCATCGCTAGCACGAGCTTGCGGTCGCTGTCGTTGAGGTTAGACGAGTACCGGCGAATCTGGCTGAGAAACCGGACTTCGTCATCGCTAAGCTGCGGTAGGCCCTTAGATCCGTTACTGTTCCCAGATTCGGAAAAAAACTGCGAGAGCGGAAGTTCCATTGCTCCGGCAATTTTAGCGAGCGTGTCCAGAGAGGGAATCGTGTGGCCGTTTTCTACGCGCGACAAGTAGCAGCGAAGCAAACCCGTGCGCTTTTCGATGTCGCCCTGCGACATCCCTTTCTGAAGGCGGTAGTTTCTGATGGTCTCGCCGATATTCATAAGGAACAACGTCCAGAAGTCGAGAGGATGGCTGAATAGTAATCAGAGTAGTACGGTCTGGCAAGTGGAAATTCAGCATAAGCGGATCAGTTCTCGGGCAAACAAAGTACGCCGGGAAAATGGCTTAAGATCGGCAGGCGAACTATTTTTTCAAGTTCGCTTGCAGAAATTCCGTTATGTGCTTCCACGCATCCTGTGCATCCTGTGCACGATATCCCTCTTTGTTATTGGGGTTCTCGAAGGCGTGACCCGCGTCTGGGTAGATGACAATCTCTATCTTCTTGCCGAGTTGCTGCATGGTTTGCTGAAAGTTTTTCACGTCTTCGACCGGGATGCCGCGATCTTTTCCACCAAAAATTCCAAGAATGGGAGCGTTAATCTTTTTAAAACTACTTTGGTCAACCGCAAGGTGGCCGTAGTTGATGACGTCGGCAGCCAGAGTTGGCTGTTGGA
>JBLNFC010000499.1:0-7604 GCA_050263355.1 Acidobacteriota bacterium | reverse complement strand
TCCTGCTGAGACCCGCGACCAGCGGACTGTTGGCCTGAAAGTCTTGAACTCTCTTTGTAAGCTGGCTCTTCAGTGAATCAAAAGATCCACGATGAATAAACACATCGGCAGCGCGAACGATGTCGCCGTTTTGAACGGCTTTCGAGAGATATCGCTGGATAACACTGGCAGGCAAGCCGGTTTCGGCAACAGCCTCAGAGACTGAGAGCGCCTGTTGACCGCGCCGTGCCACTCGCGCCTCGAGCGCCGCTTCCGGAGTCGCGATTGCGATTTCTCGCAGAAAAGTCTCCGCCTCATGTTTCTTCACCTTATTCGGCGGATTCGCATCGAGCACCCATCCCCCACCGATCGTGATCACCGGTGAAAACTGGCGAATGATGAAACGATCGCCCGGCAGCAACAATCCAGGCTCTGCCATGCGAAGCTGAGCGAAGACCCGTTCTCCTGGCTTCACCTCCTTGCCTCCATACAGTCTGACTTCCGCAATTACCTCCGCGGTGTAAACGTGTAGATGGACCCGCGCGCGATCCTTGAGCGGCTTAGCCGAGGGCAGAAGGGTCAACGAGACATCCACGCGTTTGCCGCCATGAAAGGTGTCGGGCAGAGCCAAACTCATGCCTCGAGCGAGGTCTGCAGTCGAGGCGCCTGCAAGATTCAGTGCAGTGCGTTGTCCCGCAACGGCCTGATCCGCTGCTGTTCCATGAACTTGAATTCCGCGAACCCTGACTTTCCGTCCGCTTGGAAACAACTCCAGTTCGTCATCTCTGCTGATGCTGCCGGAAATGAGGGTTCCCGTAACCACCGTGCCGAAACCTTTCATGGTGAACACGCGGTCGATTGGCAAACGGGCGATAGCACCGGAATCCCGGGCAGGTATTTGCGAGGCTAAATCCAGCAGCGCCCGCTTCAGCTCCTCGATACCAGAGCGGGTCAGCGCGCTGACAGCGAGGATGGGTGCCTTCGCTACATCGAGAAATGAACCGCGTAGGAATTCCTCGACTTCCATGCGCACAACGTCGAGAGTCTCACGATCCACGCTGTCCGACTTCGTCAGCACCGTAATCCCACGTTGAATTGAAAGCAAGCGGCAGATGTCAAAGTGTTCGCGGGTCTGCGGCTTGACTCCCTCGTCCGCGGCGATTACCAGCAGCACAAGATCGATTCCGCCAATCCCGGCCAGCATGTTGCGGACGAACTTTTCATGCCCGGGCACGTCTACGAATCCAAGGCGGATCGCGCTGCCATCCGCCGTTGGTATCTCGAGGTGAGCGAAGCCAATGTCGATGGTGATTCCGCGGCGCTTCTCTTCTTCCAGTCGGTCGGCATCCATTCCGGTGAGTGCCTTCACCAGTGCGGTCTTCCCATGATCAATATGTCCGGCCGTGCCCACGATTACTGATTTCATTGAAATAAGTATAACGAGCGACTATTTCTTAGCGGCAGGCCTGAGCGTCGCGACTGACCTGTATTCTGAAATTCAACTCGTACCGTCGACCGCTACGTGCGAAAATAGAGTTTCCCCATATGACAGCCTCTGCCACTTCTGCCATCACTCCGGAGATCATTCGCCAACACGGTCTTACGCCTGAAGAATACGAGAAAATCAAGCAACTGTTGGGTGGACGGGAACCAAGCGTCACCGAGCTCGGCATCTTCAGCGTGATGTGGAGCGAGCACTGCTCTTACAAATCCTCTCGCGTGCACTTGAAACGGCTGCCCACGCGCAGTCGGCGGGTGGTTCAGGGCCCGGGCGAAAACGCGGGCATCATCGACATCGGCGATGGCTGGGCGTGCGCTTTCAAAATCGAGTCTCACAATCACCCCTCGTTTATCGAGCCATTTCAGGGGGCGGCCACAGGCGTAGGTGGGATTCTCCGTGACATTTTCACCATGGGAGCGCGCCCCGTCGCTGTCATGGATTCGTTGCGGTTCGGCCCTCTTACAAAGCCGGACTCGGCCGGCGAGACTACCCACTCCACTTTGACCCAAGCCGAAATCCACAAGAATCATTCCGTCATGGAAGGCGTTATCAGCGGCATCGCCGCATATGGCAACTGTTTTGGCGTGCCGAACCTGGGCGGCGAGACCAAATTCGAGCCCTGCTATTCGAACAATCCGTTGGTGAATGCGTTCGCCCTCGGATTAGTCCGGCGAGACCAGATTTTCTATGCCAAGGCTGCCGGCGAAGGTAATCCGGTCATCTACGTCGGCTCCAAGACTGGACGCGATGGCATCCACGGCGCCACCATGGCCAGCGAGGAATTCAGCGAACAATCGGAAGCCAAGCGACCGAATGTCCAGGTCGGAGATCCGTTTCTTGAAAAGCTACTGCTGGAAGCATGTCTCGAAGCCATGCAGACTGGCGCGATCGTCGGTATACAGGACATGGGTGCAGCCGGACTCACCTGCTCCACCTGTGAAATGGGAGCGCGCGGGCAGGTGGGCGTCGAGATCGAATTGGACCGTGTGCCCCAACGCGAGACCGGCATGTCCGCTTACGAAATCATGCTCAGCGAATCGCAGGAACGAATGTTGCTGGTCGCCCAGAAAGGCCGCGAACAGGAGGTCTTTCGCGTCTTCGAAAAGTGGGGCTTGGATGCTGTCGAAGTCGGTCGCGTGACCACCGACGGGAAGATGCGTGTCCTGCAGCACGGCGAAGTGATGGCCGAGATTCCTAACGAAGCTTTGACTGACGATGCCCCCGTCTACAAGCGTCCGCTGGAGCGATGGGAGCCACCAGTTCCGCGCGAGAAACCGGAGCACATCCGCCTCGGCGAGTTAGCTGACCTGACCGCCAACTTCAAGAAGGTGCTGGCCAGCGGGAATATCTGCGGGAAACGCTGGGTGTGGCAGCAATACGATTCCATGGTACAAACCAACACAATGGAGGGCCCGGGTGCCGGGGATGCGGGAGTCATTCGCATCAAAGGCTCGCAAAGAGGGCTAGCCATGTCGCTGGATGGCAACAGCCGTTGGTGCTATCTCGACCCGCGCCTCGGTGCCATGCATGCAGTGGCTGAGGCGGCACGCAACGTGGCTTGTTCCGGCGCGACGCCGGTCGCGGCCACCAACTGCCTCAACTTCGGCAATCCCGAAAAAGCTCACATTATGTGGCAATTCTCGCAGGTTATCGACGGCCTTACTAAGGCCTGCGAAGAGCTCGAAGTCCCTATAACAGGTGGAAATGTCAGCTTCTACAACGAGACTTTGGGCGAAGGCATTTATCCCACACCGGTGCTCGGTGTTGTCGGTGTGCTGGACGACGTACACAGCGCTATCGGAATCGATTTCCGATCCAGCGGCCGGGCCATCTTGCTGATACGAGCAAGCGAACCAGGAGACATCACCGACGCTGAGTCGGAGTTCGGTTCCTCGGAATACGCAAAAGAGCTTTTGGGCTCTGTCTGGGGTTATCCGCCTGAGTTGGAGCTCGAACGCGAAGCAGCACTCCAGAAGGCACTAATCGAGATCATCCAGGCGGGATTGGTTGACTCGGCGCACGACTGTTCCGATGGCGGCTTAGCCGTCTCTCTGGCAGAGTCTGGCTTTGCTAAGTCGATAGGAGCAAACGTCAAACTGCCTGGCACCGAGCTCCCGGCAGAATTCGTCTTGTTCGGCGAGGATCCCAGCCGGGTTGTGCTTTCCTGCGACGCAAGTAACGTGTCACGAATCCAACAAGTAGCGGTAAAATACGCCCTCTCAGCCGAACAGATCGGGGAAACCGTTCCAGAACACCTTGAAATCGAAGTTGGCGGCCAGGTAGTAGTGTCGGCGGCAATGAAAGACCTGAACGCAACCTATGAGGGAGCGTTGGAAGAGGCGTTGCGGACTGAGCCAAGCCCCGTCGTAGGGGATTGAGGTAGCGCAGCATCGACCGGATCGCAACTTGCGAACTGAGAGCGAGTAGCTAATGGTGACTCCAGACAAATTTCGTGAAGAGTGCGGCGTCGTAGCCATTCATTCGAACGCGGAAGCGGAGAAGCTCGCCTACCTCGGACTGCATGCATTGCAGCATCGCGGCCAGGAATCCGCCGGAATCGCTACGTCCGATGGAATGAGCCTTCATTCGCACAAGGCGATGGGCCTTGTTCCTGACATCTTCACGCCCGCTGTTCTGGATAAATTGAGAGGTACGGCGGCCATCGGCCACACGCGATACTCTACCGCGGGCGACTCCGCTCTCCTGAACGCGCAGCCCATCATGGTGCAATCCAACAAGGGGCAGATCGCGCTCGCGCACAATGGAAATCTGGTGAATGCGCAGGAAATCCGCGCCCGCCTGGAAAATCAAGGTTCTATTTTCCAGACCAATAGCGACACCGAAGTCATTGTGCACCTGATCGCACTGTCTCGCGAGCAGACTCTCCCCGAGGCGATGGCCGATGCTCTTCGCCGTGTAGAAGGCGCCTTTTCCCTGGTGATGATCAGCGTGGACAGGATTTTTGCCGCCCGCGATCCACGTGGCTTTCGGCCCCTCGCCATGGGCCGAATTCCCGCCTCCGGACTCGAGAAACGCGACACCATCGTCTTTGCCTCGGAAACATGCGCCTTCGATCTCATCGGAGCCGAGTACGAGCGCGACGTGAAACCTGGCGAACTGGTCGTCGTCGGTCCAGAGGGCGTGAGCTCCCGGTTTTACTCGCCCACAGGTCCGCAGTCCAGCTGCATCTTTGAGCATGTGTACTTCTCGCGCCCCGACAGCATGGTCTTCGGACGCCCAGTCGACTTAAGCCGCGAGAACTTAGGCAGGGAATTGGCTCGCGAAGCGCCGGCAGAGGCTGACATTGTAGTTCCCGTACCCGATTCCGGGGTTACCGCTGCTATGGGTTATGCGTCGGAAAGCGGCATCCCATTCCGCTTCGGTCTGATCCGCAACCATTACATCGGACGCACTTTCATCGAACCTTCGCAGTCCGTACGCGACTTTGGGGTAAAACTGAAGTTAAACCCCGTGCGCTCCGTGCTTCAGAACAAGCGAGTCATCCTGATCGACGATTCCATCGTTCGCGGCACCACCAGCCGCAAGATCGTCCGCATGATTCGTCAGGCTGGCGCGAAGGAAGTCCACATGCGGATCTCTTGCCCGCCCACCATCTCTCCATGCTTCTATGGGGTGGACACACCGTCGAAGAAGCAACTGATCGCAGCCAACAAAAGCATTGAAGAGATTCGGGAATACATTGGGGCGGATTCTCTTGCGTATCTGTCTTTGGAAGGCTTGAAGCGAGCCTGTGGGGATGGCGAAAAAACGACTTACTGCACCGCTTGCTATACGGGCAAGTACCCTACCGATTGGGTGGACGTGGAAGAAATCCAGCCCGCAACTGTCACCGAAGACTAGACCCTCGCCCACTCTCGGCACCGAATCCGGTGTCAGTGACGCCTTGCTAAGTTCACTAAGGGACACTTCTTGTTCGCGAACCACCTGCTGAAGTGTGCAAGATAGTGCCCGCAGCACGCAGCAGCATCCGGTTTTTAACACATTCGTTAGTCCCTCATGAGCAATCAAAGAACTTACCAGTAAACTGCAATGATTTTCCGTTCCCTTAGAGCGGCCAGCTTCTAACTTCCGAGCGTGCCACTTAGTAACTATGGCCGCTGGTCGGGCGATCCAGCAACTTTCCCGGTACTCCAGAAAGACTTCTCCGATAGGCGCTTGAATTGCTTCTGTCCTCGCCGCTGGCCCACGTTTCCCACCAACCTAGGAAAACTGAACCGCACGACTTAGGACCGCTACACCGCTCTTGATCATAGAGTGCAGTATCGGCCATCGGCCCCGAACTTAGCGAGAGAGGAGTAGTCCATCGCCCAGAATCCCAAGAGGAGGGATCACATTGTGTTTACCATTTCTAGAAATTTATCGATTTCGTTAGTCACGATTGCCCTGGCAATAGCTTGCCCGACGGCGAATGCTGCGAACCCCAAAGCGGCTAACCACCCCTTATGCAAGAGCATTGCTCAAGGCAAAATCCAGGCTTCGACCGCAGCCCAGTCGTTCTGTTTCGGCGCTCAGGTCAATGCACCGGTCCGGCAACTCAATGCACCTGTTACCAGCAGTGGCACCGCTATGTTCAAAACCAATGTTGATGCCGCGAGCTTGGCAGAAGATGTTAGTCCGGGCGGAGTCCGCGCCTTCGGACAGTCGGAAACTTCCATCGCGTCAGCTGGTTCGTATGTCGTCGAAGCGTGGAACGACTCCACCGGCTTCTTTTCGCCTTGCCCATCTCCCAAGCACAAGGAGCAACTGACCGGATTTGGCTTCTCGAACAATGGGGGTAATTCCTTCAAAGATTTGGGCGGCACCCCTGTGGCCGATTGCAACACCACGATCAATGTAGGCGATCCGGCCGTTGAAGCCTATACGGTAGGAGGTAAAACATACTTCTACATCAGTCAGATAACCATCCCCTTTAACATTGCGGAGAACGGTATCGGACTCAACGCCTGCCAAGTCGTGGGCAGCGGCTCAACCGCTACCTTGAGTTGCAACAACACTATCTTGGCAGCCATCAGTAGTGACTGCTTTCAGGGGTTCTTTTGCAGCTTCCTGGATAAGGACTTCATCACCATCGATCCGGGCCGCAAGCGCCTCTACATCTCCTACACCGAATTCGGGGTAAACACCGTCTCGTTTGCCGGACAGGTTGAGGTAGCCGTCTGCGATATCTCCACGCCGATGGCGCCCGTCTGTAGCAATGGCTCGGCCGGCGCTCAGGCACCTCCGTACATCGTAGTTGCCCACGGAGATCCGAACTGCGAGTCAGAAGGTTCGTACCCCGGCGTCGATCGCACCACTGGCGATTTGTACGTAGCCTATGAGTTCAATTGGGCAACCAACCTCTTCAATCTCTTTAGTTGCGGGAATGTAGCCACAAAGGAGGTTGTAACCCGTTTGCCGAAGAGTTGCTTGCCTGCCTCAGGTAGCTCGCCCTGTTCGCCTCCGTTCACGCACAACTCCGTGAAGATAGTCTCCATGGATTCCGCTTTCATTCCGGGCTACAACCGTTTCCCCATGAACGACTTTCCGCGCATTGCGGTTAGCCACCCCAAAGGTACGGTGAGTGTCGTCTGGAATGATGCGGGGAAGAATCCTCTGGGCAACATCCTTCTGCAGAGCTTCGCATTGGGTAGCCTTTCGCGTATTCAATCGAAGCCGGTGGCCCTCAATAGCGACGTCGGTGCGTTTAACTGGCATTTTCTGCCAGCCGTGCGTCAAGCCTCCGGCACGGGACTGATCAACGTGTCGTGGTACGACCGGAGAAACAATCCGGGAACCGCTTTGACTGACGTCTTTTCGGCATTGAACGTGGATCCCAGGACCACCGCAACGCCATCTAGCAACTTCCAAGTGAACGACGCGGTCTCGAATTGGCTGGCCGTCAGTTCGGATATCATCCCCAACTTCGGGGATTACACCGACAACTACCTCACAACTCTCGGACTATATGTGGCTTGGTCCGACGGCCGGATCGGGGAACCGCAGCCGTTCAGTACCAGGAGTCGTTGAGCAAGGCGTATTTCGCTCATCCCAAACGCGGGCTCCCATAACGGAGCCCGCCTTGCTTCACGCGGCTTCAAGTGTCACCCTCACGTGGCCGGGGGAC
>JBLNFC010000498.1:0-4940 GCA_050263355.1 Acidobacteriota bacterium | reverse complement strand
GGCGCTTGGCGTTTCAATCCCTTGCTCGACACGACGGAAGGAAAATTAAGGCTGGTCCGCCTCGACTTGAATCCTGGAGAGCAAATTTCGTTACAGAACGTCGGCGGCGAAACTCACACGTTCACCAAAGTGAAGAAGTATGCTGGAGGATTCTTCGCTCCGTTGAACCCTCTGACGGGCAATCCGGACCCGGCGCCCGAGTGCGCCCAAGTGCTAGCTGACGGCTCCCTGGCTCCGCAACCCGAAACCGACTCCAACCTGTTTGTCGAGGCTGGGTTGACAGAGGCGGGCCCGGTAGCGGGAAGCGCGTTGTTGCGGCAAGGCGTTACCCACTGGCAGTGCTGTGTGCATCCCTGGATGCGCTTGGATGTGGTTGTGCACGATCATCAGAACACACAATGAAATTGCCGCAATTCGGCTTAGCGCGACTCCCCGCCTTCGGTGGAGGGCGGGAGTTTGCTTTCTGACGAGCGGTCATCATGATTGGACATGGCGCAGCACGTTAAGAGATGGAACGGAGTGGACACTGGCGTTACCGTGGAGGTTTGCTGCTCAGCTTCGGTCCGGAACTGCCGTCGCGGCGTTCAATCCCAAGCTCGACAATGCCTTCGCGGCAGCCTCTTTCCCGGATCGCACGCAATCAGGCACTCCGATTCCACGATAGCCATTTCCAGCAAGAAACAAGCCTGGGATTTGCGCACAGGCCCGATCAATTCGGTCCAGGCGATCAAGATGTCCGACAGCATACTGCGCCATCGCGCCGCGCCACTTGTAAACACGGGTGAAAAGCGGCTGGGACTCGACGGCCACAACCTGCTTCAGTTCACGGCGCACTAGTTCGATGATGTCTTTCTCTGAGCAAGAAAGAATCTGCTCATCGCGGGCTCCGCCCAGAAAGCACCTAATGAGAGCACGGTTTTCTGGAGCGCGATGCGGAAACTTATTGTGCACAAAAGTGCATGCCAGCATGCGTACGCCTTCGCTGCGCGGTACGAGAAAACCAAAACCGGGTGGAAGCAATCTTCTCACCTTTTCATCGTAGCCGAGAGTCACGGTGACAGATGAGCTGTATTGGATGGCTGCAAGCTCTGTCGCCAGGTCAGTTGCAAACGGCTGGGCCAAGCGCGCCGCAACCTGAGTAGGAAGGGCGAGGATCACGGCATCGAAATGATCGGATTGATTGCGCGCGGTTAGCAGCCAACCATCGCGAATCGGCTGTATTGCCTGAACTTCTTGGGTCGTTCGCAGATACGATCGAGTCACGCGCGACGAGATAGCCTCGATCATCTGCTGCATTCCATCTCTTAGGGATGTGAACAGAGGACGTGCAGGCATTTTGGAAGCATGTCCCATATGCCGTCGCGCGCTCAGCATCGCCCGGCCCAGACTACCGTGTTTTGCTTCCATTTCGGCGAATCGCGGAAGAACAGCGCGAACGCTGAGTTGTCCGGCTTCCCCGCCATACACTCCCCCTAGCAGGGGGTCGGCCAAGCGATGAACCATTTCTGAGCCATAGTGACGCGCAACTAAGGCCGCTACAGTTTCATCGCCGGAAGCCTTGTGCGGAGGGTGAAACCACTCGCTTGCCATCCTCAACTTCGTGCCGATACCAAACAGCGGCGACAACACTGTGGGAAGGATCTTGGTTGGCACCATGAACATCAGGCCATCGGGCATGGCCACTAATCGGCCGTTTACTAGAATGTAAGTTTTGCGTTCGGCATCATTTGATCCGATCAACTGGTCTTCAAGACCGATCTCTCGGCAAAGGTCGGCAGCCCAAGGCTTTTCGCTTATAAACGAGTCCGGTCCGCCTTCGACAACGCAATTCTCGACGTGCTCGGTGACAAGTACGCCTCCAACTTTTGCGCTGCTCTCGAATAAAGCATATTCGATTGGCGCGGAGGCGCTCCTGCGCTCCTGTTCGAGAGCAAAAGCCGCCGAGAGTCCGGCGACACCTCCGCCAACAATGGCGATCCGCCTCATGCTGTCGAACCAGTCGCTGCTCTCAACCGGGAACGAGCTAAATCAGCCAACGCCGAGGCTAGAAGAGGTGAATCGTTGAGCGATTCGGCACGCCATAGACGCATCCCATTCTTCTCGGCGAATTCCTTGAAGGCGATATCAATGTCATAGAGAATTTCAACATGATCGCAGAGGAAGCCGACCGGCTGGACGAACACCGTGTCATGTCCTTTCTGCTTTAGACACAGGATTGTGTCCTCCACGGTAGGACCGATCCACGGACCCCCTGACATTCCCTGGCTCTGAAATGCGAGGTTCCATGCTTCGCCGGGAAGCGCTGCTGCTTGCGCGACGAGTTCTGCGGTCTTATGAGCCTGGTTCTTATAGGGGTCGCCTTCTGTAATCGTGCGTTCGGGAACGCTGTGTGCTGTGAAAATAACGGGGACTCTGGCTCCGGCTTCTGCACAAACCCTTTGCCAACCCAATTGAAACTTCTCAGCAAACGCTTGAACCAGGAGGGGATGATCATGCCACGAATCGATGAACTCCACAATGAACGGAGCGCCCGCCTGTCCCTCTAGGGCGCGTCGATAGAGGCCCACGCTCGTACGCGAGTTGTGCGGCGCCATGCAGATCACGACGGCGCGTACGATGCCATCATTAACCATGTTCCTTACAACGTCAGAGATAAATGGCTGCCAATTGCGCATGCCGACATATACGGGCAGATGCAATTCATCCGCGAGTTGATAACTCTGCTTCAGGGTCCAGTGGGTAAGGGGCGAAGACCCAACCAAGGCATAGCGATGGGTGATTTCGTCGATAACGGTTTGGGGAAGCGCACGGCCGCTAGTAACGTATCTCAGGTACTCCGGAACCTCACTTGGTGTGCTTGGGCTCCCATGGGCCAGCAACAGGACCGCTGTTGTCGAATTGTGAGTCTCAGTAGTCAAGCCCATCAGGTTCTATTGGGAAGCTGCCGAACTCCTGGCCGAATGCTCATGAACGAATTTGGCCAAGGCTTTCACGTTCTCGACGGGTGTTTCCGGCAAGATCCCGTGACCTAAATTGAAGATGTGGCCATGTCGCCCTTTCGCCCGATTCAGCACGTCTTCGGCACGAGGGCGAATCTCGTTCCATGATGCAAAGAGGACAACAGGATCGAGGTTGCCCTGAACGGCGCCACGAAAGTTCATGCTACGCCATCCGTGATCCAGCGGGATGCGCCAGTCGATACCGACTACCTCTGCGCCCGTCTCTTTCATGGAAGGCAGCAGCGCGGTACTGTCCGTGCCGAAATAGATTACCGGCACCTTCGTTTTTTGGAGGTTCTGTACCAGTTCTGTGGTACGTGGAAGAACGTAGCGACGGTAGTCCTCAATACTGAGGCATCCCACCCAGCTATCGAATACCTGAAGTGCATCCGCCCCCGCTCGCGCCTGTTCGGTCGCATACTCCGACGTCACTCCCACCAATTTGGCCATTAATGCGTCCCACGCTTCGGGAGAGTTGTACATCATCTTCTTAGTTTGAACGTAGTTGCGCGAACCACCTCCTTCGATCATATAGCTGGCAAGCGTGAAGGGAGCTCCGCAGAAGCCGATTATCGGCAGCCGCGCACCGAAGTGACGAGCCACCAAGCGAACTGCTTCAGAAACATAGCCCAGATCAGAAGCTCGGTCAGTACGCAGTTTCGCGATGTCCGCCGCGACCCTAATGGGCTGTTCAATCTTGGGGCCCTCGCCGGACGAGAAGTGGAAGGGCAGTCCCATGACTTCCAGCGGCAGCAAAAGGTCGGCAAAAATGATGGCAGCATCAACGCCCAGACCTTCCGCGGCGGTAATGGTCACCTCTGCGGCAAGCTCAGGTTTCTTGCATATCTCGATGAGGGAATGCTGTTTCCGAACGGTGCGATATTCCGCCATGTAGCGACCTGCCTGTCGCATGAACCAGACGGGCGTCGCGTCGACCGGCAGACACTTGCAGGCGCGTACAAAGTTCGATTCGGGAGCGGACATGAATGATCCAATTTAGCATTTTTACTGTCGCCGAAGTCAGTTACTCTGCACTTGCCCTCCTGACGAGCGCGAGGGAGCAGAAGGAAGAGACCTGCCTTAATGCGTATCTCTACAGTGCAGCAACAGCGACATCGCCCTGAGTTCTTCTTGAGCACTGTATTTTTTTTTCTCAGCTGACCGGATGGCGCCTGTCGCGAACACAGCCAAGCGTTCTTACGACAACCTGCTGGTGCGCGGGTCAGCTCCAGCGAAACCAGCGCAACGCCAGGACAAATGAGAGGCTTCCCCACGCAGCCAGTATCAGCAGACGCACGCCCTGGGTCCGAAGAGAGGCGCCCTCCAGAATGGTGGCACGCAGGGCGTCATTTAGCGCTGTAAGAGGCAATGCTCTGATAAATGGCTGGATGAGTGCGGGGAAGCGCTCGTACGAGAAGAACACTCCGGAAAAGATCCACATTGGCATCATTACGAGGTTAATGAGGCCACTGACGCTCTCGATTTTCTGAGCTCGGCTGGCCGTGAGTAGACCAAGCCCGCCAAAGCAGATCGCCCCCATGCATCCCAGCAGGATTATGCTGAACCATGAGCCCAACACTCGCATGTGAAATACAAGTATCCCGAAGCCAAGGAGTAATCCCACCTCGATGATCATCAGGATAAGACGGCTGCTGGTCAGGGCCAGCAGGAAATCACTGCGCCGCATGGGGGTTGCCACGAATCTTTTCAGCAGCTTGCGCTGGCGCATGTCCACTAGAGCAAATCCCACTCCCCACATTCCGGAGTTCATGAGATTCATGCCCAGCAATCCGGGGATCAGAAAATCGATGTAGCGAGCGCCAGGTTCACTCGAGGCCTGTGCATTTGTATGGAGAGGATCTCGCCGCCCCGCTGACGTTTGCAGCGCCTCATTCACTCGTGATCGGGCCAAGAGACTCTCCGGTCTAGCGGGATCATAGC
>JBLNFC010000497.1:0-3432 GCA_050263355.1 Acidobacteriota bacterium | reverse complement strand
GGCAATGAAGGAGCACATCGAGCCCGCCTCGGTGATGCCTTCCTCCAGAATCTGGCCGTCCTTTGCCTCCTTGTAATAAAGAAGCGTGTCCATGTCGACGGGTTCATAGAGCTGGCCGACGTTGGAGTAGATGCCGACTTGCCGGAAAAGCGCTTCCATTCCAAACGTGCGCGCCTCGTCAGGAATAATAGGCACAATGAACTTGCCGATTTCCGGATCGCGCAGCAGCTTTGAAAGCAGCCGAACGAAGACCATGGTCGTCGACGCTTCACGCCCGTCGGTTCCTTTGAAGAACTCCTCGAAATGGGAATCCGCAACCGGCTTGATCGGTGTCGCACGGACCTTGCGCTCCGGCAGGTAGCCCCCGAGTTGCTTGCGCCGATCCTGCATGTAGCGGATTTCGGCGCTGTCGTCCGAAGGACGATAGAACGGCGCCTCGTGCAATTCCTCGTCCGGGATTGGAATTCCGAAACGCGACCGGAACATGCGCAGCTCTTCGTCGTTGAGCTTCTTCTGCTGGTGAGTAATGTTCTTGCCTTCTCCAGCTTCACCCAGCCCGTAGCCCTTGATCGTTTTGGCCAGGATGATGGTCGGAGAGCCTTTATGCTCGACCGCTGCCTTATATGCCGCGTGTACTTTAATCGGATCGTGGCCGCCCAGTCGCATGCGAGCCAGCTGCTCGTCCGAAAGATGTTCAACCATCTTCAGCAGGCGCGGATCGGTTCCGAAGAAGTTTTGCCGGAAGTAAGCGCCGCTCTCAACGAAAAATTTCTGATACTGACCGTCGGTGATCTCGCCCATGCGACGAACCAGCAAACCGTCGCGATCATTTTGGATAAGGCTATCCCAGTCACTCCCCCAGATAACCTTGATGACATTCCACCCGGCCCCGCGGAAGATGGCCTCGAGTTCCTGGATGATCTTGCCGTTGCCCCGCACCGGACCGTCGAGCCGCTGGAGATTGCAGTTCACGACAAAGATCAGATTGTCGAGACGCTCGCGCGAGGCGAGCGTGATGGAACCGAGTGATTCCGGCTCGTCCATCTCTCCGTCGCCAAGGAATGCCCAAACCCGGCCGCCGGTCGAGGGTTTGAGACCGCGGTTCTCCAGATATTTGATGAAGCGTGCGTGATAAATCGCCTGAATGGGCCCGAGCCCCATGGACACGGTCGGAAACTCCCAGAAGTTCTCCATCAACCATGGGTGTGGATAGGAACTCAGCCCTCCCCCCGGCTTCAGTTCGCGTCGGAAATTTTCCAGCTTCTGACGAGGGATGCGACCTTCCAGAAAAGCGCGGCCGTAAATGCCTGGCGCAGCATGTCCCTGGAAGTAAACGATGTCACGATCACCGGATTCAGTTCGAGCCTGGAGGAAGTGATTGAAGGCCACTTCATAGAGCGTGGCTGCCGAAGCGAAGGTGGAAATGTGGCCGCCGATGCCTTCCTGGATTTTGTTTGCGCGAACCACCATGGCGAGAGCATTCCAGCGCACCAGGCTCTTGATCCGTCGTTCCATCTCCTGGCTGCCGGGAAATGGCGGCTGCTGGCGTGAGGGAACGGTGTTCTGATAAGGAGTGGTGGCGGTAAACGGCAGGTTCACGCCCGCGGATCGCCGCGCATGCAGCGCGAGCTGTTGCAGCAATCGGCCGGCGCGCTCCGGGCCGCCCCGCGTCAAGACGTAATCAAGGGAATCCAACCACTCTCGTGTTTCGAGAACTTCCAATCCATTGGTCTGCGTTGCTGTGTGAGTTATTGATGACACGTCAGGCGTCTCCCACCCCATGAGGACTAACTTTCCATCATATCAAGTTCGGAGCGCACCAGGGTTGAGAGCTATCTTGATCGCTCGAAGATGACTGGGAGTTGAGAAATTGTGGGTCAAACCTGCTCAACACCACGGGCCCTAGGTTGCGGCCTCGACCTTCGAACGTCGAGCGTACCTGGTGAGCGCCAGATCAAGAATCTCGCCAATCAGTTGGGTATAGGAGAGCCCGGAGGCCTTCGCAGCCATGGCGAATTCATGTTTACTCGAGAGCCATGGGTTCGGATTGGCTTCGATTACATAAACCTCGCCCTTGGGCGTTAGTCTCATGTCGATACGGCCATAGTCACGCAGTTTCACGGCTCGATAGGCTGCGATTGCAGTCTCCATCAAGCGAGTCATGGTCTCTTCGTCGAGATCGGTAGCTACAGCGGACTTCGTTAATCGATGCGCTTCTGTATGTTTTTCAAACTTCACGTCATAGCTTGCAATTTTGGGCAGGCCTTCCGGCAACTTTGAAAGATCGAGTTCGACTAAGGGCAGCGCTCGTGTGCTCTCGTAGCTTCCCAGGATGGCGGCATAAATTTCGCGGCCTTCAATGTATTCCTCGATCAGGGCAGGCGAATCGAACTCATCCTGGATGTACTGCACTCGCTCCATCAATTCCTTGATGCTGGTCACCACCGCGTCGGAGTTGATTCCGATCGAGCCGTCTTCTGACATGGGTTTTACTATCAGGGGAAACGAGATGTCATGGGCATGATCGATTTGGCCACGGTAGGCAGTGGCGAAGAACGGAGTTCGGATGCCATGGAAAGCAAACATTTTCTTCGCAATCGCCTTGTCTTGGGCGAGAAAATTGGCGTGCGGACCAGCGCCCGTGTAGGGCAGTCCTACCAAATCCATGTAGGCGGCGACGTGCATCTCTTTCGTGTCGTCGCCGGCGTAAGACTCGGTGAGATTGAAGACGAGATCAGCCCCGCACTTGGCCAGCCCTTGCAGAGATTGACTGCGTCCGTCTAAAACATAATAGAACGGCTCGTGGCCCAGCTTTGCCAAGGATTCGAAAATCTCTTCTCTGTCTTCCTTTTCTTTCCTGGTCTTCTTCCCAGCTTTCTTTTTTCGCACTGGGCGCTCTTGTTCCTCGGGTTCGGAAACGGCTGTTTCCTCTTCCCAAGTGTCGTAAAGAATCGCGACCTTCAATTTGGAATCAGGCATTGCTTACTCCATGGTAGCGCCGCGGACGAGCCAATCGGCTTACCGAGTTGGTGCATGCACTCACGGCTGCTTGGACCTTCCTTTTTCTTTGCTCATGTGATTCATCGCCAGTGCTGCGGCATAGACGCTGATTTCCGCCAGATGTTCTGAAGCACGACGCGAGTCGGCGCGCAGTTTCAATTCAGCTGATCTATTCTCGATGCTCTCTAGCAATCGTTTAATGACCGGACGCTGCATGCCAGTCCAGTAGGCGATCTTGTCGGCGATAGTCTTTCTGTGTTCCCGTAGAAAATCGGCTGCAGGTCTGGCTCCGTTCTTCTGCCGCTTAGGCACGTTGAAGATATCGGCAAGGTCAGTATCATGTGCCAGATCGACCAACGGAATCTCTTCTGTCGTCTGGCGGTAAAAGTCGGCAACTGTCGACTCCATTTCGTCCACAGTGATGTCCGTACG
>JBLNFC010000496.1:0-3944 GCA_050263355.1 Acidobacteriota bacterium | reverse complement strand
CATTTAACCTTCCCGCAGTGGCATACCTCGGCTTTTTGAATAATCACAGTATCCATCACCGCGGAGAGCTGGCTACTTACCTTCGCCCGATGGGCTCCAAGTGTCCGTCCATCTATGGCGGCAGTTATGACGAGCCCTGGCAGGCTGCACAAGCTCAGGACGAAACCGCCGCTTAGCTCCTAAGGTTTTCGATCGGCCGCCCTCAATGGGCGGCTTTTTTGTTAGTCTTAGTTTTTTTTACCCGTCTCAGATATCAGTGCCAGATGTTAGGCCACGGGTCTCACTACTCGCGTCGCCACAACGGTTGAAACATCAAGGCTAAGGCCAACACCGAAGACCACCCTCCTGAGAGTAATAGCTGATAGCTGGCCGTTACTAAGGTCATCTTGGGTCATCTCTCGTTTCAGAGCATGATACGAGTTGGTCCTAGGGGAACGTGTGCGATGAACATTGATGATCTGCTGCGTATTGCCATGGAGCGGCGCGCTTCCGACTTGCACCTGAAGGTGGGTAACTATCCGCACCTGCGCATCGACGGCGAACTGGCGCCACTTACCGATCAGCCACGTGTCAGCGCCGAAGATATGTTGACCATGGCCTTCAGCATGATGTCAGCTCGCCAGAAGCAAAAATTTAAAGAGACCACAGAAATTGATATGGCATACGGCGTTGCCGGATTGGGACGCTTCCGTGTCAACGTTTTCCAGCAGCGCGGCAACGTGGGACTTGTGCTCCGCGTTATTCCCACCAAGATTCGCGCTCTCGATGAACTCTATCTTCCCAAGGTGGTTGAGCAGATTTGCGATATGCCTCGTGGACTGGTGCTGGTAACGGGGGTCACGGGCTCTGGTAAATCGACAACTTTGGCCGCCATGGTTGATCGCATCAACTCCATGCGGGCCGAGCACATCATCACCATTGAGGATCCGATCGAATTTCTGCATCGCGACAAGAAAGGGTACGTCAATCAACGCGAGGTTGAAGTTGATACACCAAACTTTTCGGCAGCGCTGCGGGCTTCCTTGCGTCAAGATCCCGACGTGATTCTGGTCGGCGAAATGCGAGACCTGGAAACCATCGGCACAGCCATTCACGCCGCAGAAACCGGTCACATGGTGTTCTCAACCTTGCACACCCTGGACGCGGTGGAAACCATCAACCGCATCATCGCTGTCTTTCCACCGCCGGAGCAGAAGCAGATCCGGTTGCAATTGGCGGCAGTGTTGCGTGCGATCGTCAGCCAACGACTGGTGAAACGCTGCGAGGCAGAAGGCCGAGTGCCCGCGGTCGAAGTGATGATCAACACAGCTTTCATTCGGGAATGTATTCTTGTTCCGGAAAAGACTCGGTCGGTGCGCGACGCGATTGCTGCCGGCACATCGCAATATGGCATGCAGACCTTTGACCAGTCGCTTTGGGATTTGTTCCAGGCAGGCCTGATCAATTACGAAACCGCACTCGAGAACGCCTCCAACGCAGACGATTTCAAGTTGCGTATGCAAGGTATTGCCTCGACAGCGGACATTTCGCGGCAGTCCATGCAGACCTCCGGCTACGGACGCTAGAGGCTGCTTAGCTCATTGCGGCGCGGACATTCTGTCCGCGCCTTTTTGTTTCCCCTCAGGTGCGGTGACACGGAGAATTGTTGATTTCTGATTGTTGATTGCTGATGGCTGATTGAAGAACCCGGTGGGCCCGAGCTTCCCCAATCAGCAATCAAAAATCAACAATCAGAGATTTCTCGTTTCGTGCTTTCGGCAACAAATTGCGGTAAGGTCTAGCCATGCCGTTCGGCCGTCCCAGGCAGAAAACGTACACGGAAGAAGAGCTCTACAGTTACGCTCTGAAATCCCTCGCCAGCCGCATGCGTTCAGTCGCCGAACTGAAGCGTGCCTTACGACGACGTGTAGAAGCCGATACCGAACTCGGCGAGACTCTCGTCGAACTGGTGATCCGGAAACTGAAAGACCAGGGCTACTTGAATGACTCGCAGTACGCCTCTGCCTATTCCTCGTTCCGACGCGATAACGAGAAGTTCGGGCGCATGCGCGTCATCACCGACTTGAAAGCGAAGGGCGTCCACGGCGACGTGATCGACAAGGCAGTAAGCTCCGCTTATGAAGACGTTAGTGAGGAAGGTCAGGCGCGGGCTTACCTACGTCGCAAACGTCTGCAAAAACCCACGAATCAGAAAGAAGCTGCCCGTGTCTTCCGCAGTCTTATGCGCGCCGGCTTCGGCAGCCGGACTATATTCGCCATCCTGAAGAAGTGGGATGTCGATGACGAAACTCTAACCATGTTGCAGGGCGAAGCCGAGTAGTGGGAGCCGGGACCGCGTTGCGTTCCATGCTGCCATGATTCATACTCTCCGCACGCACTGGTCAACCAAAACAAGGAGGCTTCGAATGAAATCCCGATTGGCTGTATTTGCAGTGTTGCTGAGCTCTGCAGGTCTCATTTTCTCGCAAGTGGCGACGGATACCAAAAAGGCTGCCAAGGCGACGGGCCATGCCACGAAGACAGCGGCTCACAACACCGCGAAGGGAACCGAGACAGCCGCCGACAAAACCTCGGACACGACCCAGACCGCTGCCAAGAAAACCGGTCATGGCGTGAAGAAAGGCGTAAAAGGCGTCGGTCACGGCGTGAAAAAGGGAGCCACGAAAACCGGCGATGCCATGAAGTAGATTCAATCGTCCGCCTGTAGGTATTCCAGACCTCGGTTCTGCTGCCCCTCGATCGAGGTGATATCCCTTCGCTCGCGCCGGCAGCGTGTCCTCTGTGGTTTTCATTTAGAATTGAAGCTCATGCCCACAGGTTCCCAGGTCCGCCGCATGTTTCTGGACTACTTCGTCCAGCATCGCCACAAAGAGGTGCATTCCTCATCGCTCGTCCCGGCGAATGATCCCACGCTGCTCTTCACCAATGCTGGGATGAATCAGTTTAAAGACGTGTTTCTCGGAGTCGAGAAGCGCGATTACTCGCGGGCGACCACATCGCAGAAATGCGTGCGTGCGGGTGGAAAGCACAACGATCTCAAAAATGTAGGCTTCACTAACCGTCACCACACGTTCTTCGAGATGCTCGGCAACTTCTCATTTGGCGACTACTTCAAGAAAGACGCCATTGCCTATGCCTGGGAACTGGTCACGTCGCCCCAGTGGTTCGCCATCCCGAAGGACAAGCTGTTCGTAACCATCTTCCGAGGCGAAGGCGCCGTGCCTCGTGATTCGGAAGCGTATGATCTCTGGCTGGCCCAGGGCGTTGCTAAAGAACGCATTTACGAATTCGGCAGCAAAGAAAACTTTTGGCAGATGGGCGACACCGGCCCTTGCGGTCCGTGCAGCGAGATTCATTACGACATGGGACCGATCGCATCGGATGAGGGCCACACCGATTGCCAGTTCGGTTGCGAATGCGGACGCTACGTCGAGATATGGAACCTGGTGTTCATGCAGTTCGATCGCGACGTCAGCGGAAAACTGACGCCGCTCCCCAAGCCCTCGATCGATACGGGCGCAGGCCTTGAGCGCGTCACAGCGGTGTTGCAGGGCGTGATCTCGAACTATGACACGGATTTATTCACCCCCTTAATTGAACGTGCTGCGGAGTTGACGGGCGCCCCCATCGCAAGCATTTTCAAGCCTCATGTAGGGGCGGACGCCCCGGTCTGCACAGCCGAGCACAGCTCGGCAACCCACAAATCGGCCGCTTCCCTTCGCGTTATCGCCGATCACTCACGCGCAGCGACATTTCTGATCTCAGACGGCGTGCTGCCCTCCAACGAGGGTCGCGGATACGTTCTCCGCAAGATCATTCGTCGCGCCATCACGCACGGACGCCTGCTGGGGCAGACCAAGCCGTTTCTCTCGCAAATGGTTTTTGCCGTTCGTGACTTGATGAAGGACGCCTACCCGGAACTGAAGGAAACAGCGGATCGGGTT
>JBLNFC010000495.1:0-4280 GCA_050263355.1 Acidobacteriota bacterium | reverse complement strand
CCAGGTTGCCGGAGGCCTTGCGGTCATTATTCGCAGCTGAGGATGCCGTAGGCACGACTCCCGCTTGCAGTCCGAGCAAGTCGAGGTAGCTGCGGCCGTTCAGCGGCAGGGTTGTCATCTTCTTGTCACCGATCACATCGCCAACCTGCGTGTTGGTAGTGTCCACCTGCGCTCCTGAGCCGCTGACCTCTACCGTCTCATTCACCGCGCCAACTGCCAGATGAAAATCAGCGCGGTACTTCTGGTTCACTTCGAGCTTGATGCCGGTTTGCACAGAGGCCCGAAATCCCACAGCTTCGACACGAATTGAGTAGTTCTCTCCGACCGGCACAGCAAGGAATTCATAGTTGCCCGCGGCATTGGTCTGTACTCGGCGCTCAAGACCCGTATCGCCGCTCTTGAGTACCACTGTTGCGTTGGAGAGCGTGGCCCCGCTGGGGTCCGTTACCGATCCTGTCACCGAACTGGTAACGTCTGCATTCACCAGTTGTGGAACAACAAGGGCAACAACGAGCAGGAAGAAAAACACAACTTTACCTTGCACGTAGCTACTCACGAAGCACCTCCCAGCAGATTTCGGAAACAGCCCCATTTGGCCTGAAAGTGGACCTAAAATACGCACAACCATTTGGCCAGTCAAGGTGAAATGTACTTTCACCTAGTGATATTCTCGGCCCATGAAAAGGGTGTGCGATTGGAAGGACTCGTGTTGGCGGTTTTGTCGCCCTTCGAGTAGGCATCCGCGGACAATTCT
This sequence comes from Acidobacteriota bacterium, assembly GCA_050263355.1. Taxonomy (GTDB): domain Bacteria; phylum Acidobacteriota; class Terriglobia; order Terriglobales; family Acidobacteriaceae; genus Gp1-AA122. Next base: position 3,526 of record JBLNFC010000495.1, on the reverse strand, counting down.
CCTGGTGGTTGGGTTCGCTTTCCTACACACCTCTGCGGCATCAAGCGAGAAGAGGCTGAGTCCAAGCTGTGCTTTGGCGCGCCCGTACATCACGGGTGCGCAAACGGCGGTCACTTTGGGGGATCCAGAGTCGGCTGTACAAAAACTCGACCGCGCTGTCCAGATCAGTCCGCAATGCGCCGAAGCACATCTCCGTTTGGCGCTCGTTCAATTTCAAACCGGGGCGATTGCTGCGTCGATTGAGCATTACCAGCATGCACTCAAGCTGCAGCCTCGCTCCTACTCCGCTCGTTACAATCTGGCTTTGGCTTACCTGCGGCAACACAAACTTCGAGAGGCACGCACTCAGCTTGAGCAAGCTGTCAGAGTGGACCCGCATCAGCCGGATGCCGCCTATGATCTGGGAGTCACACTCTTAGAACTGGGTGAGCCCGCCACAGCACTGATTCATTTGCGACGCGCCAGGACCCTCACACCTCAACGGCCAGACGTCGCCTTCAATATCGTTCGCGCGGAGTTGGAAGCGGGAAAGATTTCTCAGGCGCGGACGGAAGCACAACTTTCTGTGAAACGCTTTGCGGGTGACTTCCAATGGCTTGCTGCCACGGGGCAACTTTTCTTGAAGAATAAGCAGCCCGCAGACGCGGCGGTTTATCTCCGCAGAGCAAATCTGCTGCGGCCCGACGACGCGGAAACTCGCCGCCAGCTCTCGATGGCGTACTTGCAATGTCGCCAGCCGGAGCAAGTATTGAACACGCTCACCGACCCAAAGACACCTGAGGACCATTACCTGCTGGCCAGCGCTTACTACATCGCGAACCGCTTCCCGGAGGCGGATAAAGAGTCCGACGCGGCAATGTCGCTGGCGCCCGAAGACCCTCGAATCCTCGTGTTGCGCACGCGTCTCCTGCAAAGGGCAGGGCAGCAGGAGGACGCCCTGCGACTCGCGCAGAAGGTGACGACGCTTGCTCCTCAGTGGGACGAACCCTACTACCTCGCCGGCGTGAGCTCATACTTTATTCGGCGCTACGATCAGGCGGAGCAAAACCTGGCGAGGGCTATTGAGCTCAATCCCAAGTCACCCCAAGCCTTGTTCCTGCAGTCCATCGCTCTCGGTAATCTCGGCAAGATCGATGATGCCGAACGCGCTCTGCGCCGAGCCCTAGAGCTGCAACCAAACAGCGCTCGTCTGCACTGCCATCTCGGTATTCTTCTAATGCGACGTAACGAAACTCTGGAAGCGCAGAATTCCTTCCGCAGGTCCATTCAGCTCAAGCCTGACTATGCGCTTCCGCATTACGAACTGGCAAAGCTTCTGGTCAGAGAAAAACAACTGCAGCCGGCGGCTCATGAACTCGAACAGGCCACAGCTCACGATCCGGGTTTGACTGCGGCTTACTATCAACTCTCGCGCGTGTACGCCAAGCTTGGACAAACTGAAGAATCCAAGCGCGTTCTCAAGCAGTTCGAGAAGCTGTCTCGGGAGGAACTGCACGACCCCAGGGCAGGCGATCAAGAACTCGAAGAAGACACAAGGAGAGCAACCGAAGCGCCCTAATCGCGTCCGCCCTCACTCACACGGTCTTCATTCGTCAATAACTCACGCTGCGGGCTTTCAGATCAGTTGCAGAAGCATTCGCCTTCAAACAATTCAATGCTGGTAGAATCCGCAGGCATTAGAGGTGCCAAGCCCAGCCGCTACTTTAAAATTGTCGGCAGTGCGCCTCGCGAGTTAAGTCGTGAAGTTCGAAACAGGAGACATCGATGTCGCATGTAATGCGGACGCGATGCTTAACAACCCTGGCCCTGCTCTTGTTGCAACTGCCCAACGCGCTCGCAGCGCAAGTCACGGCGAATGCGAACCTCCAGGCAACCGGCAAGACCGGCGAGAGAAACAGCTCACGCTTGCCCGAAGTTCATCTCGACGGAGGTTACTTCACGCGCAACGGCAAGCGATTCATCCCGGTGGGCGCGCACTGGGTTCCCGCCAAAGCCGCGATGGAATGGCCGCTGCAGTGGGATCCCAAAGATATCGAAGCCGACTTCTCCAAAATGCATCATCTCGGCTACAGCATTGTGCGCTTCGACATGTTGTGGGCGTGGTTTGAGCCGCGCCCGGGCGATTACAATCCGGTGGCGTTTCAGCAGCTCGATTTCCTGGTCTCGTTAGCCCACAAGTATCAGATCTATCTGCACCCCAGTTTGTTCATCGGAGGCGAAGTCGGGGAGGCTTACTGGGATGTGGCGTGGCGCCATGGGCGTCATCCCCATGCTGATCCGGAAATGCTGCGCCTCGAAACAAATCTGGCCACCGAGTTCGGCAGGCAATACGCGAATGAGAGCGCAATCATCGCTTGGGATCTCACGGACGAGCCGCCCTTTTGGATTGTCGGCGGGAGCGCGACCACTGATGCCATGGCCATCAACTGGACCCGTCTGATTGTTGACGGTATCCGGCAATACGACAAGCTTCATCCCATTGTAGTGGGAACCAGCGGCGAAGAAATAACTCATGGGCCGTTCCGCGCCGATAATATTGCGAAGTTCGTGGACTTCTTCAGTGTGCACCCATTCACTCTCTACGCTCCCGACCTGTTTCCGGACGCGCTGCTTTCGGCGCGTGGCACTTATGGAGCGGCCTTTGAGATCACCCTGTCCCAGGGCGCCGGGCGTCCGGCAATGATTCACGAGATGGGCGCTTCCAGCGCGCAATTCTCTCCCGAACGAATCGCCTCCTATGATCGCGCACAGATCTATTCCGGAATCGGAGCGGGCAGCATCGGCGTGGATCTCTGGTGCTACACCGACGCTTCGCCGGAGCAGTTCCACAAAGTGCCGTACCTGCGTACACCCCAGGAGACCGGATGGGGCATGACAACCTGGGATCGGCAAGATAAGCCACTTGCCCGAGAGTTCAAGAAGATTTCCCAGGTGGTTGGCCAGCTTGATCTCACAGGAATCGTGCCGGCGCCCGCAGACGTTGGGATTGTGATCCCCGACGAATGGTCAAAAGCACACGGCGACTTCTCGCGTTTCGGCCTGACCGGTGCTGAAGCCATCCCTTATGTCTCAACCGCGGACGCCGATGCTATGCCGGGACGTCCGCAACCCGACTTGCGCGGTGCGAACCATTGGCTCATGGGATCTGCGCTCAGCTCTTTTATTTTGGCTCGCCGCGCTCACCTCAAAGCTGATTTCCCGCGCGAGTACGATGACTGGGCCAAACGCCCAATGCTGTTCATGCCGTCTCCCATCACTAGTACAGGCGATCCGTTTCTGGCGCATGTGCACTCTGACTTTTACGAGAAATTAAGGCGCTATGTAGAGGATGGTGGTTTCCTCTATGCGTCCCTGGCGTCGGACGGCGCAGTTCCTGATATGGCATCCCTGTTCGGCGCTCGGTTGGTTGATCGTGCTCCGAGTTCAGAAGTTACATTGAAGGTCGTGGCACCCTTTGGTGGCTTGCAACCAGGTGATAGCTTCCACTACAGCGTGCCGACACAGACGATTGAATCGTGGGGTACTC
>JBLNFC010000494.1:0-3976 GCA_050263355.1 Acidobacteriota bacterium | reverse complement strand
GGGCTCGGTTGGACCATGCTTTCACTTTGTTTCAACAGGGCGTTGCCCCAGTCGTAATAACCACTGGCGGGGCTGCCCAGGATCCCAGCTTTACCGAGGGCGGGGTGGGCCGTGATTACCTGATGCGCCGCGGCATTGCTGAACGCAATCTCATCGCCGAAACTCAGGGAACTGATACTGCCCACTCCGCGGAAAGGGTGGGAGTAATCATGCGGACCAACCACATGCACACCTGCGTCGCAGTGAGCGATCAGTACCACGTTTTTCGTATTCAAAAGCTGCTGGAGCATCAGGGCATGCAGGTGTACGTGGCTCCGCGACCGGACTCACGGCCCCATTCGGCGCTGTTCCGCGCCCTGGCGGTATTGCGGGAAGCCTTCAGTTACTTGGCTTGGCAGATGCATCTAACTTTCTGATGCTTTGAGACCCGCCCCCAGCGGCTTGTTAGTGATCCGGCCGTCCCAGAACGACCTTGTCGCGTTGCTTGCTCCATTACGGGAAAGCTCCACTGAGAACGCATCTTTTTTGTTGGACCAAGGCTGAGCTACCGTGGTACACAAATACGTAGGTACCTAGGTAATTAAAGGAGTCGGTGCATGCGAGAAGATAGATTTACAGTCGAGCGCGTCCAAACCGGAGTCCGAATCGAAAAGCGCCTCCTGAAAGTGCTGAAAGGCTTGGCCGAGTATCACGACCTTACCTTGGGAGACTTGCTGGAGGGCATCGTCCTGCACGCTTTTGATGGCAAATGCCCCTTCGGGCAGGAGTCTCTTGCGCGCATCAAGGACCTAAAGAAGTTCTATGCACTCGACCTGGACGCCAGCGCCAGCCATCGCCTTGTAGAAAAGAATGTCTCGCCACCGGTTAATAAGAAGCGCAAATGAACCAGCAACTCAAAAAGATTGCTGTTCCGGGACTGCGCTGGGCTTTGGGGATAGTGGTGCTCTGGGAGGCGTGCAGGGAGTTCCTGCGCGCCATCCACGCCGTGCACAGTCACTCGCATGCCGTGTCGCTAATGGGAGTTCGTCTCTTCATTTCCTCCAGCGAAATCCTGGCTTGTATTTTGTTTCTCCATCCCAGAACACGAGTCCTGGGCGGCTACGGATTGCTGCTGATTTTTGTGCTTGCCATAGGAGTCCATATTGCCCACGGACAATGGGGGATCCTCTCTTTAATTGTTTATGCGATGGCAGTATTGGTTATTCTGGCCAACGAATAGCGGTCCAGCACGTCCAACGTGAAGCCTTACCAACCCTTGCTTGTTCGAAGCACAGTGATATGGGCAACATGGTGTTTCCCATGCCAGGCGTAGAGCGCGACCGTCTTATCGAGACTTAGCACCCCAGCTTCCGGGTGCCGAAAAGTCTTCTTCCAGTCTGCAGCTGTGAAAGAGCGCAGCAGCAAGATCCAGCGCCGGTGGAGAGAATCCAGCAAAGACAGCGAAGTTTCGATAGGCGTAACTCGACTGTCGGCGAGTTCTGCCCATCGGTCTTCCTGATACGGTTTGATGGTGGGTTCGTCTTCCGTGAGCGCCAGCTTGAATCGGATATAGCTATTGAGGTGGCTATCCGGAACATGGTGAATAACCTGCCGCACCGTCCATCCGCCCTCGCGGTACGGTGTGTTCAACTGATCTTTCGACAAGCCCTTGATTGCTGCCCGAAGCTTAGCAGGCGTCTCTTCGATGTCGCGAATAAATTGTTCTCGCTCGGCATCGTTTGCCGGCGCCTGGCCGTTGAATTTTCCAATGGGAAACCGAGGATCACCCATCTGTCCTCCAGTCGGTAAATGGATGGCTATAAGATGAGGAACAAACCACCAAAGCTCCGAAAAGAATGCAAAGCGCTGCTTTTTGGGAATTGGGGTTATCAAGGATGACGCGGCGTGAACAGAAGCAAGTTCACACGGTGATTACTTGATCATTGCAAGAATTCTAACCGGACTTCCCGATCCACCTTCTAGCTTCATCGGGGCTACCACCACCGTAGCGCCAGATTCCGGAACACTAGCCAAATTCGCGACATTCTCCAACTGGTAGAGACTGTGTGAAAGCGTGTATTTGTGAACCGGATGGTCTTTCGATGGACCGTAGTCGATGCTCAAAGTGTCGATTCCCACCGCGATCGCATTTCGACCCTGCACCAGAAACCGTGCTGCTTCCTCGGAATAACCGGGGAAATGCAGGACTCCGTTGCCATCCGCATTGCGATAATCTTTGCCCGAGTTCCAACGCGATTCCCAACCGGTTCGCGCGATAACGACCGCTCCTTGGGGGATCTGCCCATTCATTTTTTCCCAAGTGGCAATGTCGTCGACGCTGAGCTGGTAATCGGGATTCTGACTTGCTCCCTTGCGCACGTCCAGCACCACTAAGGGCGCCACCAGTCGTTCTACAGGTATCTGATCTACAGTCCACAACCCCTGTACGAAATGAGCGGGTGCATCGATGTGAGTCCCGAAATGCTCGGGAAGCGTAATTTCCCGGGCGAAGTAGCCGGCTTTGTCGACTGTAGCGATATCCTTGGCTTGAAAAACGGGTTTCGTTGTTGTTTCGTAGTTCGGAGTATCAGGTCCCAATTCGTGGGTAAGATCGGCTACCCTGGTGAAGCCTGCTGCGCGAAGAGAGTTAGCGTGGTGCTGAGCGAACAAGAAGATCGCCAGCGCAAGCATGGAAGCGACAACAAATGTTTTAGCCTTCATCAGCTTTAAAGCTTTTCTCCGACTCTGATTCGGATGCGCGGCTCAGAGAGGCCACTCTTCTCAATTGAGATGCACTGGTTCTCCCCCGCGGCTCTGGAAATTGTCCTCCGGTTGGCATGTGGGAAACAAGTAACTCTGGCGCGTAGGCCACGGATGTGTCCGGAATATAACCAATCGGGAATCACCCTCACCCGTAAACCGAGGCCATCAGAATAGCGACCATTGCGGCAATAAGAGTACTGACGAAGTTCACCGCGTTATTGTTGAGCACACGTCGTCGCTCTAGCGATGCACCTAACCAGCTATCGCAAAACATGCCCGACACGGCTGCGCTCGAAGTAATGATGATCCACTTCACAGGCAAAACTTTGACGCCAACGGCGACCAGGCTGACGATCAATGCAGCGACAAGGCCCGCAACTGTACCTCTCGCACTAATCGCGCCATCTGTACCGGGAGGCACAGTTTTCCAAGTTGTGATGAGCAGTGGATTATGACTGCTTGTTTGCCCGTATTCACTGGACACCGTGTCAGCGGCGACTTCAGCGAGTGCCGCGACAGCGGCCAACATGTAGATCGAATTCTTCTGAATCGCGAAAAGCAATGCTAGTACAGTTGCGACCCCAAGGTTGGCCACAACTTGCGACCCTGTCCGCCCTTCTCGTTTCTCGGCCGTTCCCAACTTCTGTTTTTTGCGATAACCAAGTCTGGTTGCGAATGAGGTCAGTACGAATACGCACACCAGTAGGGCGAAGGCCCCGGGTCCAGCGCTTACGTAGAGAATCAAGCTGATCACGAACCCGACCAAGGCCCCTGATAGGTTCACCCCACGTATGCCACGCGCTAGCCCGGCGAACAGCAACGTGACCACGCCACCGACGACAAGGCGATCCCAAATTAGTTCTTGGAGGGTGCCCCATTGATTTTGGTCGAGCGGCATTTCCAGCATCAAATCATGCGAGACGCAATGCCCGGATCAGAGCTGCAAGGACGGCCCAATATGTTGTGGTCCTTTGTCGCACGATGCTTTGTCTCGTAGTTTGGTCTGGGATTACATGCGGTCTCTTTACGCATCAAAAGAGCTTTGTACGTTAGACTCATGCCCAACGCGCTCTGGCGCGAACATTGCGGGGTGACAAACACTTATGGCGGCCTCCGTTTGGTCTGGTTATCTGACTTTCGGATTAATCTCCATGCCCGTGCGTCTTTTTTCCGGCGCGCGCAGTTCCAGTATTTCCTTCCACATGTTGCACCGTGATGACCTCAGCCGTGTAAA
>JBLNFC010000493.1:0-4525 GCA_050263355.1 Acidobacteriota bacterium | reverse complement strand
AGAGCAGACTGCGCAGAATTCCGTGGCCGATCTGAACAGGCTGCGAGTGGAGAAGTGGAAGACGGACGGAAATACCAAGCGTCAGGAGCAGTCAGATGTCGAGTCGCTGCAGCGCAATCTGCAAAATGCGTTGCCCGGACTGGTTAACGAACTGCGCAATGCTCCGGAGAATATGGCAGCGACCTTCAAGCTTTATCACAATCTGGATGCGCTGCATGACGTGCTGCGGTCGGTAGCCGAGTCGGCTGGCGCGTTTGGATCGAAGAATGAATATCAGGCGCTGGCCGCGGACGCTGAGAAACTTGATGATGTGCGGCGTTCTTTAGCCGATCGGATGCAGAGTCTGGCAACTTCGAAGGAAGCGGAACTGGTACGGCTTCGCACGCAACTGCAGGCTGCGATGGCTGCTCCGCCGCCACCGCCGAAGAAGATCGTGGTCGACGACACGGAACCCCCGAAGAAAGCTACCAAGAAGAAGCCGAAGAAGCCGGCAACTACCCAGCCAGCGCAACCGGCACAGCAGCAGACGCAGCAACCACCACCGGGAAAATAAGTCATTTGAGAATGGGCAGCAGGCTGCTGTAGTCATCCGTCCAGCCACGCGCGTCGCGAGAGTCGAGTTTCCCATTTTTGGCACGCAACCGTTCGAAAAGAGCGCCTCTTCCGACAATCATCCAAGTTGCGCGAAAGATCCCCTGCTCCCTGTCGGGTCCGTTATCGACGAGCAGTGCTTCCCTTCCCGCGCTGGCTGCCCCCGCTAATACGACCGGCTGAAGATCGAGGTGGCTGTTGGAGATGTGAACTAGCAGCAACCCCTCAGGTTTCAAGTTGCGAAGATAGAGCACGAATGCTTCGCGAGTGAGCAGATGGATGGGGATAGCATCGCCCGAGAATGCATCAACGACCAACAGATCGAAATTCTGCGGCGCTTCCCTTTCGAGCGAAAGGCGCGCATCGCCGATCACCGACGATATTTGTGCAGCAGAGTCATGCAGGAAGCTGAAGTCCTGATTAGCGACTCTCACCACTAAGGGATTGATCTCGTAGAAGGTAAAACGGTCACCACTGCGTCCGTACGCAGCTATCGTGCCCGCACCCAATCCAATCGCGCCTACGTGGAGCGGATGCGTCCCGGCTGCCGCCTGGAAAGCAAGGCCGACACCGGAGCCGCGGCTGTAGTAAGTGGTGGGCTCATCGCGAAGATTTCGATCGAGGAACTGCAGGCCATGCGTGATGGTTCCATTCACCAGGCGTCGATAAGGAATGACACGAGAAGCACCGCCCTGCTGTGTATGGATTTCCTCATCACGGACGCGCAGGACGCCATAGAAATTCCTGACCATGGTGCGGGTATCTGCAGATTGGCTCCACGCGTCGAAAATGAGTCCGCAGATAATTACCGCAGACAAAGCGAGGGCGCCAGACCAGGGCAAACTCCAGCCAGGTTTATGAAGGGGGCTTTCAGGGTGGCGACGAAGGATGAGAAGCACCAGGAGCGTGCAGAAACCCAGGGCGATCGGCAACTCATAAAAGCCCGAAAAGACGTGTGGCGCGAGAAGGGCAACGAACACTCCGCCGAGGGCTCCTCCGAAAGAGCACATCAGATAGAAAGAAGTGAGGGATTCTACCGGCGGCTTGAGGCGGGCCAGCTCGCCATGACAGACCATGCAGCAGATAAATAGGCCGGCGCAAAAGAGCGGAATGATGATGTAAAGCGGCAGATTCGAGAACTGCGCCGAGAGCCCGTAGGTCATGGCGCCGATGGCGACGGCGAACAAGCGCAGGAACAGTGGGCGTCGATACCAGATGTTGCTTTCAAAGCAAAGAATGAATGTGAGCAGGTAAAGCGTCAGGGGAATGATCCACAGCAAAGGCACGGGCGCGATGTTTTGGGAAATGTGATTAGTGATGGCAAGCAGGAGAGCCGATCCACAGGCCGCGAGAGCGACCCACAGCAACTGGATTTTCCAATCTGGACCGGACGCCGAGAGCTTTTGTGGGGCCTCCCCGGTTTGACGAAGAGACGAAAAGGCAACGAGCGCACAAACTGCTGCGAAGAAGACGTACGCGAAAGACCAACCCATCGCCTGATGAGAGCTGGAAAGATAAGGCTCGATAAGTAGCGGGTAGCTCAACAACGCGAGCAGCGAACCCGCATTCGAAAGCGCGTAATAACGGTATATCGAAGACGAGGCGCGTGCCTGCGCCGACCAGGCCTGTAGCAACGGAGTGGTGCTCGCGAGTAAGAAGTAGGGCAGCCCGACCGCTGAAGCGAGCACAAACAGCACACGCAACTCTGGTGCAACTGTGAGGTTCCCCGAAATTCGCGGCAGGATCGGAAGTGTAAAAAGACTCGCCAGCAATGCTGCGGCGTGAATTCGGCGCTGAACAACGGAGCGAAGATGGCTCGTCAGCAGATGCGCATAGAGATACCCGAGCAAGAGAACAGCCTGAAAGAAGAGCAGGCAAACCAGCCAGACGGCGGCGGCGCCGCCGAAACGAGGAAGGATGATCTTCGCGATTAACGGCTGAACCTCGAAGAGCAAAAAGGAACTGGAAAAGATGGTGAGAGCGTACAAGGCTACGAGACGACGAGGCATGACTCGTGGCGGCAGACCTGAGTGCAAGGCGGAAGCGTCACCGGCGAGGCGAACACAAGGGTCGGATTTGGTATTCACGTCCAGATTCGGCGGACAGCTGTGGGATCGATGTCTGCCAGAACAGGGTACGGTAATTTGTAAATTAATGCGTGCCAAGAGGCCTCCTCGAGTTCTGCAACGACTCTAACGCTTGCTTCTCCTGAAGCGGGAATTCTTGAAGGAAGCTGCAGCAAGGCTCGGATTGCAGATTCCGACTGAGCTTCACTCGTAAGCTGCTGATTTTGAGTAACTTATTTCTGGAACATACAACATGGCTATGGAGTCTATGTGATTAGTGGCGAGGTTTCGAGACCGAGCAGCGGCACTGGGCCGGAACGCCTTGATTTTGCATGCGAGGTTTGCGCGGTGAAAATCCTATAATAGGGGTGACGCCATGAAGGTCATGGCGGGAGCAACCACATTGGGTGACCTCGCAAGCGCGATCGGAGTACGTGCCCAGGAAGCCGGGATCGTAGCCGAGTTAAAAGCCGGCTCAGAAGATGCGTACGCCTGGCTGATTGGAGAATTCCACCAGCCGATTTTCAGCCTGATCTACCGCATCCTGAATGACCGGGCTGATGCCGCCGACACCACGCAGGAAGTGTTTTTGAAAGTGTTCCGCGGGATGAATCACTTTCACGGCGAATCGAGCCTGAAGACATGGATCTACAGAATCGCACTGCATGAGGCTTCGAACCGGCGGCGTTGGTGGTTCCGGCACAAGGCACGAGAGTTGTCGATGGAATCCGACAACGAATCACAGAGCGGAGAGTCCTACATCTCGCGAGATTACCTGGTGGACGGTCACGATTCACCCTTCGATAACGTCGCGCATGCTGAAGTGCGTGCTCGAGTTGAAGAAGAGTTGCACAAGGTTCCGGAACCGTATCGAACGACCTTGATATTACGGGATCTGGAAGAGATGTCGTATGAGGAGATCGCCGAGATCACGGAAGTGTCTTTGGGGACGGTGAAATCGCGACTTACTCGCGGGCGCGAAGCCCTGAAACAACGCTTAACGCCTTACATTCGCGAATGCGGATCCGAGCTGGGGCTGGAAGCTCCGCCGGAGAAGCAATCGCGGCGTGCAGATCGAGGCGGTTCTACTGGCCTGAGCCAGGGAATCGAGGTGACACCATGAAGTGCGCTGATGCCCAACCGTTGTTTTCGTCCTATTTGGATGGTGCGGTGACGGGTAGACAGATGCATGCTGTCGGCCAGCACATCGAGTCCTGTCCGAAATGTCATCGCGAGTACATGCTTTTGGCCAAGACGCAACGCATGTTGGTCGGCTTAGGCCGAGCCAAAGCACCCGCTGATCTAGCGTTGCGCTTACGGGTCACGATTTCCCAAGAAGTGGCGCGGGCGCACCGGCCGCCTTTCCAAGGTCTGAGCGTGCGCATACAGAATGCGATGAACGCGTTCATGGTTCCTGCAACGGCAGGCCTCGTAGCAGCGCTGGTGATCTTCGGAGTGCTGATGGGCTTTTTCGGGTTACCGAATGTGCAGGCCATGAGCAACAACGATGTGCCGCTCATGCTCTACACTTCGCCTCAGCTGCAGTCGTCCGCATTTGGGCTGACTATGGGCGCGGTGAAGTCGGATTCACTGGTGATCGAGGCCTATGTCGGCGCGGATGGACGTGTTGAGGACTACCGCATCCTTTCGGATGGCGACGATTCCGAAGAGCTGTTGCCACAGGTCAAGAACATGCTGATTTTTACCACCTTCCGGCCGGCCACATCGATGGGACGTCCGATGCCCGGACGAGCGGTGTTGTCGTTTTCGAAGATCAGCGTCAAAGGATAGTCTGCGGCCAGCAGCCCAGGACCGGGGCACCAAGGGTCGAACACATCCGGTTTGACCCTCTTCTGTTAACCTCTTAA
>JBLNFC010000492.1:0-5813 GCA_050263355.1 Acidobacteriota bacterium | reverse complement strand
CCCATCAATGATGAATCGGGCAAGCCGGTCGAGCACACACCGCAGTTGATTTCCCGCTTTTTTGATGAGGAGGTGGAAAAGATCATCGCCAATCCCGCACGCGCGGATATTGGGACCCCAGAGACCTTCCGCCAGGCACGGCGGACCAGCGAAGCGATGATCACGCAGGGCGAGATCAATCCGGTGTAGCTTTCATGCCATGGTGTCGTCTTGATTTCCTTTCCTACAATGAAACCCCGCTGCACACGCCGGGTGTGGTATTAGAGAAATCGAGAACTCCCGCTGGGAGCCCATTTTGCCACCATACCCGTGTGAAACAGGCTTCCCGTGCGGATTTCCACAGTTGACAATCCTGCAACTCGGAGGAGAATAGCCGGGTCAGGTTTGACTCCATACATTTCAAAGATAGCGAAGCACATCGGGATGTGCGGAGAAGCTACGCCTGCCAGGAGAAACAATGAACAAAGCCGATCTCATCGACAAGATTGCAGCTGGCGCCGATATCAGTAAGGCTGCAGCCGCAACCGCAATTGACACGGCGGTGGACAGCATTACGTCTGCCCTGAGAAAGGGAGATCGAGTAGCCCTGATTGGTTTCGGCACATTCTCGGTATCTCAGAGAAAAGCCCGCAACGGGCGCAACCCGCAAACGGGCGCCACAATCAAGATCGCTGCCCGCAAAGTCGCAAAATTCACACCCGGGGCCGAGTTGAAGAAGGCTGTTAACAAGAAATAGGGTAGCCGTTTTCGCGCGACGGCAGGGGGTCGGCCCTGCCGTTTTGCTTTTCGAAACGAGAACATCCCAAAGTGCCTGCTCACCGTGCGTGGTCAATCCCTAGCTCTTTTTCACGCTTCTAGGTTTCACTTCGATCAATCCATTTGCCTGTGAGCGGGGCTTCATACTCCATCATTCGCCCCAGCAAGGTTTCTGGATCAGTATCGGAGATAGCGATTGCGCGGTGAGGGGGCCGCAGAAAGAGTTCGCTAACGGCATGGTCGAGCAGCTTCAGGAAGTGGTCAAAGTAGCCGTTTACATTCAGCACGCCACATGGTTTGTGATGAATTCCGAGCTGCGCCCAAGTCAAGATTTCGCAGAATTCGTCGAGAGTACCAAATCCGCCCGGCATAGCGATGAACGCGTCGGCCAGATCGGCCATAAGCGCCTTGCGCTCGTGCATGGAATCGACCACTCTCAATTCCGTAAGGCCCTCGTGAGCAATCTCTTTCAGGACCAGGGCTTGAGGAATGATTCCGGTGACCTGGCCACCAGCCTTCAGAACTGCATCGGCTATCTTGCCCATCAGGCCCACTTTCCCGCCTCCATAGACCAGGCTAATACCGTGCTGGACTAACAGTTTTCCAAGGGATTCCGCAGCCGCGCCATACTCCGGCCGTGAACCAAAGTTTGAGCCGCAGAAGACGCAGATGCTCTTAAGTTCTTGCATTCCCTCCAGCTTAGCCGAGGCGATGTCAGCGCGTCAGGTTGATGAATCCCAAGTATCTCCTGTAGAATCTAAAGACTGGAACAGAGGATATCGGACATGAAGGCAGCTATCCACCCTAATTACAATGAAATACGCGTACACTGCGCGTGCGGCAACACTTTTAACACCCGTTCCACGCATAAGGGTGACATCCACGTAGAAATCTGCTCCAATTGCCACCCGTTCTTTACGGGCAAGCAGAAGTTGATGGACACCGCTGGGCGAGTCGAGCGCTTCCGCCGGAAGTACGCCAAGGCAGGCGAAAAGAAATAAGCCGGGAACCCGCGGATCAGAATTTTAGCCCCTGCTACGGCGGGGGCTTTGTTTTGCAGCACGGATAAAATACTACGGTGCGCAAGCAGTGGGACAACTCGGAAGATGTTGGCGCGAGCGCCCTCGCTCGGCGGGCACTGCCGTCCACCCCCGTTCCGCCCCAATTGAACATCGGCGGTGTCGAAATCGCGCCTGCTACCGTGCTGGCGCCCATGGCTGGCGTCACAGACACGGTCTTTCGCCGCTTCATCCGCAATCTTGGCGGTTGCGGGCTGATCATGACCGAGTTTACCTCGGCCGATGGCGTGCTTCGCGCCAAGGACAAGAAAGCCAAGCGCTACCTGCATTTCTACGAAGACGAGCACCCAATTTCAGCACAGCTCTTTGGCAGCAATCCCCAGGTAATGGCCGAGGCCGCGCGCATGGTCGAGGGGCTCGGATTCGACATTGTTGATCTGAACCTCGGCTGCCCTGCGAAGAAAGTTGTGAAGTGCAATGGCGGCTCCGGCCTGCTGCGCGATCTCCCAGCCATCGGTCACATCTTCGAGGCCGTACGCGCTGCGGTAAAGATCCCGTTTACGGTCAAATTTCGTGCCGGCTGGAATGATGACGAGATCGTTTGCGTAGAGCTGGCAAGAATGGCCGAGGACTGCGGACTCCGCGCCGTAGCCCTTCACGCTCGTACTCGCGAGCAGGGTTACAGCGGTAACGCACGCTGGGAATGGATCAGTGCGGTTAAAAACGCGGTGAAGATCCCGGTCATCGGTAACGGCGATATTCGTACACCCGAAGACGCCTGTGCCATGGTGGCGCAGACCGGATGCGACGCTGTGATGATCGGCCGCACCGCGCCCTCGAATCCATGGATCTTTCGGCAGATCGCGCAGTACAACACTCGCATGCGGGACGGTCGAGCAGAGGATGACACAGTTGCCACAGGCGGAAGCCTTTCTGAGAGCAAAGGGGGCATCGGCCGTGACAGCCAATCCTACGATGAACCTTCGGATGCCGACCGCTACCAGATGATCCGCACGTATTTCCAGATGCTGATTGAGGAAGATATGCCCGGCGCAGCGGGCAAAATGAAGCAGTTCGCTTCCTGGTTCACGCACGGAGTTCCGGGTGGGGCGAGCTTGCGCAAGGCGATCTATGAAGCCAAGGACGAGCGAATCATTCTGACCCGAGTCGAGGACTTCTTCGAAAGCATTCTGCAGCCCAATCCCGCGTAGTTATTACGCTTGATCGTCATCAGACAGCGCTCGTTCAACAATCAGAATGGCTCCTTCGCCTTCGTTAGACCTGAAGTGAGCTCGGCCGGCGAAGCCGCGTACCCATACAATTTCGTCTCCACTTACGACAACCGGCCACAGCCTGCGCTCCCCGTGCGGAATGTGCTTCTCGTGCAGCAGCTCTTTAACTTTCTTGTGCCCCTTCGTGTGCTCCGGCCAAAAACGGTCGCCGGGATGCCAGTTCCGCACCACCAGCTGCTTCGACAGCCGAATTGGATCGAAAAGCTGGTCGGGATGCAAGTCTTGCCGTTCACGTCCAGCCGGTATAGCAATCGCAGATACCGAGAGGTTGATCTGCGGGATCTTTACTTCTCCCGGAACCGGTAGAAGATATTCGTAGTCCGATTCCACGGGAGTGTCACTTCGCGGCGCTTTGAATTCCAGACTGCCGCCTTCGCGAACGACGGTCCAGCCTCCCGGAAGCATTAGCTGGTTCCCGCTTCCATTCTCCTGAGCCGCGAACTGCAAAACTTCTTCCACGTGCTTATATTCCAGGGGAATGCTTGCCTGCTCGCCAATGGCCTTTATAGCCCTGCGTTGTAAAGCAAGCGGTTCCGCCAGCAGCCAATTGCGGTCAACCACCGCGTTCATGCGCTCGTCTTCGGAATTCTCCTCGGGGTTCCCGGAACTCCCGGCGCTGAGTTCAGAGAGTGGGATAAAGCCGCTCGGCATTGATGACGTAGGGGGCGTCCATTGAACCACGGTGCCCATCCAGCCCTCGACTTCACTCTCCCAGTAATCTTCCTCAGCGCGAGCGATCTCAGCAAGTTCGGCAAGATTCTCGGTTACCGAGGGATTGAACTCGCGCTCGAGAAGAGGAAGAAGCAGTTGACGCACGCGATTGCGAGTGAACTTCGATTGCTCATTCGTCGAATCTTCGCGCCAGCTCTGCCCAATCGACTGGAGGTAACAAAGCAAATCTTTTCGCCTGGTCCAAAGCAGCGGACGAATCACTTCTCCGACTTCAATATGCGCCTGAATGCCCCGCAAGCCGCGCATCCCTGTCCCTCGGATCAGGCGCATCAACACGGTTTCCGCTTGATCATCCAGCGTGTGCCCTGTGGCGACCTTGTCCAGCAATGCTTGATTGATCAGCCGTTCGAAGTAAGCGTAGCGCAGCTCGCGTGCTGCGGCCTCGAGGCTCAAGTGATGTTCAGCAGCATGTTTGGCAACATCAGCCGAGGCGCTGTGAAAGGTCAGCTTATGCTTATCTGCCAGAGCCGAAACGAATTCTTGATCCTGGTCCGACTCCCTGCCACGCAGGTTGTGGTTCAGATGAATAACGGAGAGCACCACGCCCATCTGTTCGCGAAGTTCCAGAAGCAGGCGTAGCAGAGCAATTGAGTCGGCGCCCCCAGAGACGGCGACCCCAACGCGATCTCCGGGCGTCAGCAGCTCGTGTTTTCGGATATCCGCGAGTAGCTTTTCACGCAGAGAAGGCACGGAAAGATGTTACAACCACAGAGCACGGTCCCTCTAATCGCCAGCGTTGCTCTTCTGAGGACCGGGGGCGGCGGGCGATATCTAGAGAGTCGCTGCTTTGTCCGCGATCAGTTTTTTGATCTTTTCTACGAAGTCGGCTGCCGGCATGTCCTCGGTCTTTTCTTTGCCGCGCGTGCGGACGTTCACGTGATCGGCCTCAGCTTCCTTGTCGCCGACCACCAGCAGGAAGGGCAATTTCTGCAAGGCATGTTCACGGATCTTGGCATTCATCTTTTCGTTGCGCGCATCAACTTCCACGCGTACACCAACGTCCTTTAGGCGATCCGCTACCTTGTTCGCATACTCGGCATGACGTTCGCTGATCGGGATCATCACCGCCTGGACTGGTGACAGCCACACCGGGAACGCGCCAGCGTAATGCTCGATCAACACACCGAAAAACCGCTCGACCGATCCGTAAAGCGCGCGGTGCACCATGAGCGGCTGCTTGCGCGAACCATCCTCCGCGACGTATTCCAGATCGAAGCGCTGAGGCAGGTTGAAATCGAACTGAATGGTTGAAAGCTGCCAGAGACGGCCAATAGCGTCCACTAGTTTGATATCGATCTTCGGTCCGTAAAAAGCTGCTTCCCCGGGCATGGTCTTATAGCTGATGTTGCGCCGCTGCAGCACTTTTTCGAGCGACGCCGTAGCCATATTCCACTGATCCTCTGAGCCAACAAAATTCTTGCGGTCGTTGGGATCCCACGTGGAGAGCTCTATCTCAAACTTGTCGAAGCCAAAGTCCTTGAGCACATCTAAAGCGAAATCGAGGCAGCCTTCGATTTCACCTTCCATCTGCTCGTAACGGCAGAATATGTGAGCGTCGTCCTGGGTAAAGCCGCGGACGCGCAACAGCCCGTGCATGACTCCCGATCGCTCGTAGCGGTACACCGTGCCCAGCTCACCCAGGCGCACCGGCAGATCCCGATAAGATTTGAGCGAATCCTTGTAAATCAGGATGTGGAAGGGGCAGTTCATGGGCTTGATGCGGTATTCCGCATCATCAAGCTCCATGACATCGAACATGTTCTGCGCGTAATAGCCTTCGTGCCCCGAAGTCTGCCAAAGCTGCCGCCGCGCGACGTGCGGGGTGTAAACAAGCGAGTAGCCGCGCTTGATGTACTCCTCGCGCATCCAGTCTTCCATCTGCTTGCGGACAATGCCGCCTTTGGGGTGCCAGAAGATCAGTCCCGGCCCGGCAAGTTCCTGAATCGAAAACAGATCCAGTTGCCTGCCGAGGGTGCGATGGTCGCGCTTCTTCGCCTCTTCCAGGCTGTTGAGG
>JBLNFC010000491.1:0-9088 GCA_050263355.1 Acidobacteriota bacterium | reverse complement strand
ATACGCGGACCGCGCCGGTGTGTGTTGCACGACGAAAGGAAATCTATGCACTGGCTTTGGACCATCATCATAGGCTTGATCGTGGGAGCTGTGGCCAAACTTCTGATGCCCGGGAAAGATCCGGGCGGGTTCATCATTACGATGCTCCTGGGAATAGCTGGGTCGTTGGTCGGAACCTGGCTCGGGCGTGCCGTGGGCTGGTATCGGGAAGGCGAGTCAGCCGGATTCATTATGTCAGTGATCGGGGCGATTATCCTGCTCGCCATCTACCACCTGGTCAGGCGACGCACAGCTCGAACAACTTGAGGTAGTAGGGGACGCCGGCACGGGTTTGCTTACCGCGGCGGGGTCGCTATCAAGCGATTTTCCTCAGGACCACAGCCGAATTTTTAGAGCCGAATCCCACGCAGTTGCATACTGCGTGTTCGATCGACGCTTTTCGGCCCGTCTCGGGAACATAGTCGAGGTCGCACTCCGGGTCGGGCACGTCAAGGTTGATGGTCGGCGGAATTTGACCGTGCTCCATGGCCACCAGCGTGGCTGCGATGCCGGCCGCGCCTGACGCGCCCTGTGCGTGTCCAATCTGCGACTTTATCCCGGACATGGGTATTTTCGTGGCGTGACCGCCCAGCGCGAGTTTCAGCGCGCGCGTTTCGACGCGATCGTTAAGTTCGGTAGCGGTGCCGTGCAGCTGCACGTAGTCGATGTTGTCTGGAGCAAGTTGCGCCTCAGCCAGCGCTTCCGTGATGGCTCGAGCAGGCTCATCCGGAGACTCACTCAGCCGCACGCGATGGAACGCTTCACACGTCGAAGCGTACCCTGCCAGTTCGGCGTACATGCGTGCTCCACGGGCACGCGCATGATCATAATCTTCCAAAACGAACATCCAGGAACCTTCGGCTAGTACGAAACCGTCGCGATCCGCGGAAAAGGGACGCGATGCACGCTCGGGCTCATCATTCCATCGAGTAGTGAGCGCGCGCAGCATGGTGTATCCCTTGATGATGCCTGGGGTGATGGTGGAATCGACTCCGCCGACCAGGAACATCGGCTGCACGCCTGCCTGGATATGCTGCAACCCATAACCCAGGGCATCCGTGGACGAGGTGCAGCCCGTGGTGACTACATGGCTGTATCCGCGAAACCCAAAACGCATTTGTACTTCGCTGGAAAGAGTCCCCATGGTTCCGCTCGGGATGCAGAACAGGCTGACTTGTTTAACGTGGCCCGAATGCCAGAGCCGGTAATTCTCTTCTGAATATTCTTGCGCGCCCCCGCCCGAACCGAGGATGATTCCGATCTCCCGCTTCTCCTCCGGCGACATGCTGCTTGGATCAAGTCCCGCATCCTGCAAAGCCTCGGTTGAGGCGGCCAGACACAAAGGAACTACTCGTGACACGTGCTTGCGCTCGCGAGCGTCGATCCACGCAAATTCGTCGAAGTCGGGAATCTCGCCGGCAATCTGAACCGGAAGTTCGGATGGATCAAAGCGCGATATGCGCTTGACTCCACTCTTTCCATCCAGAAGAGCGCGGCAGAAAGCTTGCTTGCCTTGACCGTTCGGACTGATAACGCCCATGCCGGTGATCACGACGCGTGGAGTCATTTTGTTGAGGGCCTCGGTACCCGTTTTCTCTTGACTTTTCTCAAAGATATATAACAATAGGTGTTTATAGCCAACAGCGGCTGATTACACGAGGTGCTAAGTTCTTGCGGCTCAAGATTTTGCCCGTAAACCCTTATAACTCATAGATTTTGGTGCCCTCGCCTGTGCAAGTCCATTGTTTTCATAGACCAGGGGGGGGAGGGGGTACCCCGCATCCCTCGGCTCAGCATGTTAGCAGCACGACTTTCTTTGCAGAAGAGCGAAGCAGCCTCTATGCGTGAGATGCAGGTCCTATGTCTCCCGTCACGACCACAAGATGGGATAATCAAACGATGGCGCTCGGGCTGTACATTTCGGTTCCGTTCTGCCGCACTAAGTGTACCTACTGCAACTTCGCCTCCGATGTCTTCTCCCGGGCCGTGTTCAACCGGTACCTGGATCGGGTTTGCAGCGATCTGGAGCGTGCGCAAACCATCGCGGAGAAGACGGGCGCCCGTTTCGAAAGCGCTGTTGACTCCCTCTACCTGGGCGGAGGGACACCCACTCTACTAGATTCGCAGCAATTGAGCCGCCTGTTTGTCACCGTAAAGCAAAATTTCTGTCTCCTGCCGGATGCTGAAATCACGGTGGAATGCGCTCCCGGAACCCTCTCCGAAGAAGCAATCGAACTTCTGGCCCGCCTCGGCGTGAACCGAGTCAGTCTCGGGGTCCAGTCTTTCGTCGACAAGGAGGCCGCCGCGGTCGCGCGTTTGCATAAGAGGGAAACCGTGCTTGAGGAGATAGCCAGACTGCGGGCGTGTGGCCTTTCCAACATAAACATCGACCTGATCGCCGGTCTGCCGCACCAGACGGAAGAAAGCTGGGCGTACTCACTAGCGGAAACGCTCGGGACGGGTGCACCCCACGTTAGCGTTTACATGCTCGAAGTGGATGAAGATTCGAGACTGGGGCGCGAACTGATCGCCGGCGGCACAAAATACCATGCTCATTTCGTGCCCGATGAAGACTTGACCGCTGATCTGTATGTCGCTGCGTGCGATCAATTAAATGCGTCAGGAATGTCGCAGTACGAGATCTCGAACTTTGCGCGCCACGGATTCGAATCGAAACACAACTTGAAATATTGGACCCGGCAGCCCTACTTCGGCTTCGGCGTGGATGCGCATTCCATGCTGAAAGCCGGCGACGAGAAACACGTGGGGTCGGATCGCGGGAATCCCGACGGGCGCAAAGGACTGACGATCGACAACCTTGAATCGGTTCGACTCGCAGCTCCCGATTTTTTCGAGAAGTATGTTGGGGGCGCGGAATACCAGTCCACGTTTATCTCCCCGGAAGCAGCTTTGGAAGAGGCATTCTTTTTGGGATTGCGGCTGAACTGCGGTTTGGACCTGAGCAATCTTGAGAAGGAATTTGGGAGTGAACGGGTCAGCGCATCGAAACCTGTGATCGATGAGCTAATTGAAAGTGGGCTGCTCGAGCAGAGGGGCAGTAAGATCTGGTTAACCGCACGGGGAAGACTGCTATCGAACGAAGTCTCCGAAAAATTCCTCTCCGCGACGGCAGTCTGAGCAACTCTGCTGGTCATTGGCAGCGCTATAATCCGGCGGCTGAACTTTGGAGACGTGGGGTGATCCATGGGCCTCTACTCGCATTACGACGGCGCGCACAACCATCCGGTGAACCGCGCATTGCACATGATTGCGATTCCGGTTGGTTTCTCTTCGCTCGTGGTGGTCTGGTTTCATTGGATCATCGCGCTTCTCCTGATCCCAACCGCATTCGCATTGGCGTGGCTCGGACACCTGATTGAAGGCAACAAGCCCGCATTCATGACGAACCCTGTGCACGTCTTTGTGGCGCCAATTTGGCTGGTCAAAAAGATATTCGGACGCGGCGAGCAGAAATCAGCGGCGGCGGCTCCGAGAACACGAGCCCCTGTGCCGCGCGCCGGCAGAAATCAAAATCTGAATCTCCAACGTAATCGAAAATTCTTCTCATACCAACCGGTCGGTATCCGCGTTTCGTTCAACTCACCTTGCTGTGTTCTAATAAAAGGTTCTGCTCTAAGTGGCGCGGTGATCATCCGTCGCCACATCTGCAACATCCCGGCATTCGATTCGGAGGAGTTTTGGATTTCCAACTGAACGACGAGCAACTGCAACTGCAAAAGAGCGTGCGCGAATACGCCGAGAGAGAGATTGCGCCTAACGTCATGAAGTGGGATGAAGCCGGCGAGTTTCCCATGGCGACCATTAAGGAACTCGGAAAAATGGGCCTCATGGGTGTCGTGTTTCCTACCGAGTACGGGGGCGCGGGAATGGGTTACGTCGAGTACGTGACCGCCATCGACGAACTGTCTCGCGTGGACGGCTCGGTTGGCATCATCGTCGCGGCGCACACATCGCTATGCTCGAATCACATTTTCCTGGCGGGAAGCGAGGAGCAGAAGCGGAAATATATTCTGAAATTAGCCACAGGCGAATTCCTCGGCGCCTGGGGGTTGACTGAGCCTTCGTCAGGCTCGGACGCGGGAAGCGCGCGCATGACTGCGGTGCGTCGGGGAAACACCTGGGTGCTGAACGGCAATAAGACCTTCATCACCAACGGGCACTACGCTGATGTGGTAGTCGCGATCGCTGTGACCGACCGCACTGCTCACACGCATGGTCTCTCCGCATTTATCGTCGAGAAGGGTACGAAGGGATTCCGGCCGGGAAAAAAAGAGAACAAGCTTGGTTTGCGAGCCAGTGACACCTCTGAATTGATTTTCGAAGACTGTGTGATACCCGCCGAGAACCTGCTTGGTAAGGCAGGCGATGGCTTCATCGATGCCATGCAGGTGCTCGATGGCGGCCGCATCTCAATCGCCGCGCTCTCCCTGGGTATGGCACAAGGGGCGTATGAGTCGGCATTGAAATATTCCAAGCAGCGCAAACAGTTTGGCAAAGCCATCAGTGAATTCCAGGCAATCCAATGGAAGCTGGCGGACATGGCGACGGAGATCGAGGCAGCACGTCTGCTGACTATGCGTGCCGCGTCGATGAAAGATGCTGGCATGAAGACAACGTTGGAGTCCTCGATGGCGAAACTCTATGCCAGTGAAGTCGCGGTGCGCTGCGCCAATGAAGGCGTGCAGATCCATGGGGGATACGGGTTCATCAAGGACTATCCTGCGGAGAAGTTCTACCGGGACGTGAAGCTGTGCACGATTGGGGAAGGCACGAGCGAAATTCAGCGGCTCGTGATCGCGCGGCAGCTGGTCAAAGATTAAGTTCGCCGTTCACCGTGAAAATTCCGTCCTGGACAACACATGAGTTGAGCCTTCGCTTTGCACGCGTCGCGTGCATTCAGCCTTTCCGCAGTACAATTTGATTCCCGTGAGCGGCGACATCACCTTCTACCGAGATCTGGCCTACGTCTTCGGAGGAGCGGTGGTTGGCGGGGCGGTGGCGCGTGTTCTACGACAGCCCCTGATTCTGGGCTATGTCCTGGGCGGGGTCATTGTCGGTCCCTTCACGCCCGGGCCCCGCGTAACCGATATTCATCAATTCGAGATTCTTGCTGAAGTGGGCGTAATCCTGCTGATGTACTCCATTGGCCTGGAGTTCTCCTTCCGCGACCTCTTGCGGGTTAAGTGGGTGTCGCTGTTGGGCGGCCCGCTCGGGATTGTGCTCTCCATGGCTCTGGGCGTCGGTGTTGGGCAGTTGCTCGGGCTGAATTGGCAGCAAGGCGTGGCGGTCGGCGCAATTGTTTCCGTCGCCAGCACGATGGTGTTGTCGCGATTCCTGAACGAACGCGGACAGTTAAGGTCCGAGCAGGGTCAAGTGATGATCGGAATCACTCTGGTCGAGGACTTGGCCGTCGTAGTCTTGACAATCCTGCTCCCGTCACTTGGGCAGATTACCGGTGGCCGGTTGCTCAGCCTGGCAATCGCCATGGGCAAGGCCCTGCTGATTCTTACACCAGTTACGCTGGTGGCTTACAAATTAGTACCTCCGCTGATGCGACGGGTGGTGGGGAACCGCGATCCGGAATTTCTAGTGCTGGTGGCGCTGGCCCTTGGTTTCGCAACCGCCGCAATCACCGAAGCCGTGGGATTGTCCCTTGCGTTAGGAGCATTCCTTGCCGGGCTGCTCGTCAGCGAATCCGATGTGGCACAGGAAACTTTGAGGCACCTGCTCCCGCTGCGGGATTCCTTTGTCGCATTGTTTTTCGTAACCATGGGCGTGCTGGTGAATCCGCGGTTTCTCGTGTCCAGGCCCTCGCTGCTCCTGGTTATCGTGGCACTGACTATTTTTGGCAAGTTCGTGATCTGGACCTGCGTTGTGTGGCTATTCCGATATCCCCTGCGCAGCGCTCTGATGGTCGGTTTGGGCCTGACGCAAATCGGTGAGTTCTCTTACGTCCTGGTCCAGGTGGCGCGCGATTCGCGGCTGGTAGGAGATGACATGTACAACGCGACCTTAGCCGCATCAGTCATCACCATTTTGCTCAACGGCATCCTGCTGCGCTATCTGCCTCGGCTCTTGGGAGAAGCGCGGGGCCACAAACTCAGTTCCGCACAGGCTCCATAGACCGTGGCCGCGGCGGCGAATTTTCCGCGTGCTGCGCTCGTGCTTTACACTGAGTGCTTGAATCGTGATCTTCAGCAATGGGTGGAGCGGCTGCGGGAGGGTGACCCGCGCGCGCTCGCGCGCGCGATTAGCACGGTGGAGGATCGCCGGCCGGGATCGTCGGAACTGCTGAAAGCCCTGTTCCCGTACACCGGACACGCGCGCATCTTGGGGTTGACTGGCTCTCCAGGAGCGGGAAAAAGCACGCTCGTTGATCAACTTGCCAAACACTACCGCAAGCAAAACCAGAGCGTAGGCATCATCGCCGTGGATCCAACCAGCCCTTATAGCGGTGGCGCCATTCTCGGCGACCGCATTCGCATGCAGGATCACTTCGCGGATTCAGGTATTTACATCCGCAGCATGGCAACCCGAGGTTCGCTTGGTGGATTGGCTCGCGCTACCGCCGACGTCAGCACTGTGCTGGACGCTTCTGGACGCGACCTGATTATGGTCGAGACCGTTGGTGTTGGGCAGGATGAAGTCGATATTGTGCGGCTAGCGGATATCACGGTTGTGATGCTGGTGCCCGGCATGGGCGACGATGTGCAAACCATCAAAGCGGGCATCATGGAAATCGCTGACATTTTCGTGATTAATAAGAGTGATCGTGAGGGCGCAGAACGAGTTGAGCGGGAGATCCGCGCCATGCAGGCGCTTGCGGCTCGCAAAGACAATTGGACACCGCCAATCATCAAAACGGTCGCAAGCGAAGGCCAGGGCATTGCCGAATTAGCCGAGGCGATCAGCCAATACGAGTCGTATCTAAAAAAAGAGAACCTGCTGCTCAAACGCAATGTGGAGAATTGGCGGGAGCGGCTGGTCGAGATGTTGCGCGACGCAATGCTGGAAAAGGCGCGGGCAGAAATAACTGATGGGGAAATGGGACGTTATGCGGCGGAGATAGCCGAGCATAAGCGCGATCCATATTCGCTGGTCGAAAAGATCGTAAGTAGAGTGGCTGGTGAGACCTAGGGCAGGAGCCCTCACTGCGCGCGGAACGAGCTCCGGTCCGGTCGCATGCGACTTCGGGAATGCCAAAACTGGCGAGCTTTGCTCGCCCGCCCAGACGAGGGCGTCTGGGCCCACGTGGAAGGCTAAGGCGCGGGCAGAAATAACTGATGGTGAAATGGGACTTATGCGGCGGAGAGCGCCGAGCATAAGCGCGATCCATATTCGCTGGTCGAAAAGATCGTAAGTAGAGTGGCTGGTGAGACCTAGGGCAGGAGCCCTCACCTGCCCGGCGGAACGAAGCTCCGGTCCGGTCGCATGCGACTTCGGGAATGCCAAAACTGGCGAGCTTTGCTCGCTCGCCCAGACGAAGGCGTCTGGGCCTACGTGGGAGGCTAAGGACTTATGTTTAGCATCGATCATCTCGGCATTGCGGTGAAATCGCTGGCGGCGGCGAAAGGCGTTTATGAAAAACTCGGGTTGACGGTTTCGCCGGAAGAAACGGTTGAAGCAGAGCAAGTTCGCCTGGTCATGGTACCCGTTGGCGAGAGCCGGCTTGAATTGCTGGAACCCACGTCGGAAAGCTCGGCGATCGCGAAGTTCCTGGCCAAGCGGGGCGAAGGTTTGCATCATGTTTCGCTGCGTGTCCCCAATTTGACCAGCGCCGTCGAAAAGTTAAAGCGCGAGGGCGTGCGGCTAGTCTCCGAAGATATCAAGATCGGCGCGGGTGGTCACCATTACGTGTTTGTGCATCCCTCAAGCGCTGGTGGAGTGCTGTTGGAGTTGGTTGAAGCGTCCCGTTGAGCAAGACGACCAATCACACGCATTCGCCGGATCAAGAATGAATATTCATGCTTCTGCTGGCAGCAGACACCTCGGGTAAGAACGGCAGCATTGCGCTGGCAAAGTGCGAGGGGGAGAACTGTTCCGTTATCGACCTAGTTCCCTTGCTCGGAGGCACGTTCTCGGCGCAGTTGGTTCCGCAGATCAGCGGCCTTCTAGCGAAACACGGGTTCAGCAAGGGGGATATTGGTGGCTTCGCCGTTGCCTCAGGTCCCGGGTCATTTACGGGCCTTCGCGTGGGGTTAGCAGCAATTAAGGGGTTGGCGGAGATCTTGGGCAAGCCGATCGCCGCTGTGTCTCTCCTGGAAACGCTAGCCGTAAAAAGCGCGATCCAAGAGCACGTAGTGGCGATTCTGGACGCTGGCCGCAACGAGCTTTATGTAGGTGAATACCAGATTGTGGCTGATGCTATGCGAGTGGTTGCGGAAAAGCTGGTCCCTCGACCCGAATTCCTCCAAGAGATTTCGCGAGTGCCCGTGATCGCGACGGAGCCTACGATTGCTACCCAACTCAGAGCTGCCGGCCGTCACGTAATTGAAGCCGCGCCTCCCACTAGCGCCGATGTCGCAATGCTGGGATGGAGGAAGATCCAGGTGGGCGAAACCGTTTTGCCGGAAGAGCTCGAGGCAAACTACATTCGGCGATCAGATGCCGAGATCTTCTCGAAAACAAAGTGAGAAGGTCTAAATGCGAAAGCAGGACATCTGAAGTTCGAAACGGAGACCTAGATCTGAACATCCGTCCTGCCACTCCCAGTGATGTACCTGCCCTGATCGCGCTGGAGCGCGACATAGCTGAGGCTGCTCATTGGACGGCAGAGCAATATCGAGACGTGTTTAACAACAGTGTTCCGCGGCGGATGATTTTGATCGTCGAAGAAGAGGCTTGCGTTCAGGGGTTCCTCGTCGCCCGAAGCATCGATGCAGAGTGGGAGATTGAAAATCTCGGAATTGCGGCAAACCTACGGCGGCGCGGGACAGGGACAGAACTTACGCGAGAGTTCCTGCGCGTCGCGCGGGCGGAGGGGAGCACTACGGTACTGCTGGAAGTACGCGAATCGAACACGGTCGCG
>JBLNFC010000490.1:0-7664 GCA_050263355.1 Acidobacteriota bacterium | reverse complement strand
GCCGTACGGGCGAGGGCGCCCGTACCTACGTGAGCCGGCATGGCTCCACGCTGGATTGATGAAGGACTGATCTATGCCTGAACAACTCTGGGTCACGGAAATTCTGAATCGTGCGCTGGCCGGGCCGGTGACTGCGCTGTTGCGAGCCGTTCATGTGCAGCCGCAATACCCGCAAGCTCCAATTAGCAACGCGGTTGCCATGCAGGTGCTGGTTGTAGTTTTCCTGACGCTGCTTTTCGTTATTGTGCGCAGCCGGTTGTCGGTAGACCGGCCGGGCGCGCTGCAGCACATTTTCGAAGGCGTACACGGCTTTATCAACGGCCAGAGCGAAGAGATCATCGGCCATCACAGCTCGGGATTTACGCCGTTCCTGGTGGCATTGGCATTTTATATCCTGATTAGTAACCTGATTGGGCTGATTCCGGGCTTTGAGTCGCCGACGGGAGCCAGCCCACCTGTGGTGCCGCTGGGGTGCGCGATCTGCGCCTTCTTCTATTACCATGCACAAGGGTTCAAGCACGCCGGAGTCAGCTACTTGAAGCATTTTGCCGGGCCTATGCCTCTGCTGGCCCCGCTGATGATTCCCATTGAACTCATCAGCCATCTTGCACGCGTGCTCTCGCTGACAATTCGTCTTTACGCCAACATGTTCGCGGGCGACATGGTGACGCTTGTCTTCTTCTCCCTGGTGCCGATTGGAGTTCCGATTCTGTTTCTCGGTCTGCACATTGGCGTCTCGTTCCTGCAGACCTACATTTTTGTGCTGCTGACGACCGTGTACTTGGCCGGGGCGGTAGCAGAAGAGCACTGAGGTTTCGAGTTTCAAGTTTCCAGTTTCGCGTAAGTGGCAGGTAATCAGGCTCGCTAGACGTGCTTGAAACTGGAACACGAATCTGGCTGCTAGCGTGAGGGCGTCTGCACGAGGATGACGTCAACCACCCACTGGCGGCGAGAAGGGGTGCGGCAAGCACCCAATTTATAGGAGGAAACACCACATGCGGAAGTTGAGCTACTTGTTCATGGCGCTGTCGGCGATGTGCTTCGCGATGCCGGCATTCGCCCAGGGGGGCGCGGCTGAGCCCACCAACTGGGTCGCAATCACCGCCGGGTTTTCGATGGCGATTGCGTCGGCAGTTTGCGGATTGGCGCAGGCCAAGGCGACGGCTGCGGCAGCCGAGGGTTTGGCCCGCAATCCAGCGGCACGTCCGGGAATCCAGCTGGCCCTGATTCTGGGTCTGGCGCTGATCGAGTCGCTGGCGCTGTACACGCTGGTTATCATCTTTGCCAAAGTGAAGTAAGGCGACTGGAAGGATCCGAGCCTCCGCTGTCAGCGGGGGCTTTTTTATTGGCGGTGAAGAGCAGATTCCTCACGGCTGAAGCCGTTCGGAATGACAACCTAATACGGGCCGTTTGGGCGCAGTTAAAGCCTGTCTGTATGACGCATGCGGAGGGAAGCAACGACGGCGATGCCGTGTCAGTGCAAAGGTCCTTCGCGTCAGTCGGGATGACATGGGAACTGGTGCGTCCCAGAGCTCAGGCCCGGACCACCGGCGCTGCAACCCTCTTGGGGAGCATTTCGCCGATGCGGCGGATTTGGGCTCCGACGCCGCGCAGCTTCTCTTCAATGTGCTCGTAGCCGCGATCGATGTGGTAGACGCGATCGATGATGGTCTCGCCATCCGCGACCAGGGCTGCAATGACCAGCGAGGCCGATGCACGCAGGTCTGAGGCAAGCACGGCGGCGGCGCTTAGTTCGGTCCGTCCGCGCACAATGGCGCGGCGACCTTCAATCTTGAGGTTGGCTCCCATGCGCACAAGTTCCTGCGCATGCATAAAACGATTCTCGAAGATATTTTCGGTGATAACCGAGGTGCCTTGCGCCTGTGTCGCGAGCGCCATATATTGCGCCTGCATGTCAGTAGGAAAGCCGGGATACTCCTCGGTCACCATATCGGCCGCCTTTAGGTCTCGGTGCCCGACGACGCGGATGGTGTCCTGATTGTGCGCTATCTTCACCCCGGTTTCTTCCAGCTTCTGCAGAACAGCAGTCAAATGGTTTGGATCGCAGCCGACTACATTCAGGTCGCCCCCGGTCAGCGCGCCGGCAACGATGAACGTGCCTGCCTCAATACGATCGGGAATGATGCGGTGGCGGGCGCCGTGCAGCCGCTCGACACCTTGAATGCGAATGGTAGGGGTGCCGGCGCCCTCAATCCTGGCGCCCATTTTGTTGAGCAGATCGGCCAGGTCCGCGACCTCGGGCTCGCGGGCGCAGTTCTGCATGATGGTTTCACCCTCGGCCAGGGCGGCAGCCATGAGCAGGTCTTCAGTCCCGGTAACCGTGATCTTGTCGAATACGATTTCGGCACCACGTAAGCGCTTGGCGCTGGCTTCGACGTATCCATGCTCCTGGGTGATTTGGGCACCGAGTCGTTCAAGTCCCTTGATATGAAGGTCGATAGGTCGTGCGCCGATGGCGCATCCGCCGGGAAGGGAAACACGAGCTCGACCGCAGCGCGCTACGAGAGGTCCTAGTACGAGCGTGGAAGCACGCATGGTCTTGACCAGTTCGTAGGAAGCCTCCGGCGAGGCCAGATTGCGGCAGGAGATCGTGGTCCGGTGCTGGGCGCGACCGTATCCCAGCTCGACATCCGCTCCCATAGCGGCGAGCAGCTTGCGAGTGGTCTCGATGTCGCGTACCTGCGGAATGTTCTCGAGCACGACAGGCTCTTCAGTAAGCAGAGCTGCGGCCATGGCAGGCAGGGCGGCGTTTTTGGCGCCACTCACGCGAATGGTGCCGAGCAGCGGGTTCCCGCCGCGAATAACCAACTTATCCATATCCAGGTAATTCCTTAAATAGACCCCATGAACCGTCCGATCTGGCGCGAAGGCTTATTGTAGCGATTCGACCTGTGGAACGCAGACGAGAAATGCAGGTTCATGCACTTTCGTTATGGCCTGCCTGCGAGAGTGCAATAGCACGGCGGACATTGCCACCGGTCGACTGTAGCGCCCTTTCAGCCTGGGAGCGAGTCACGGCTGCCTGGTGCATCACAATGGCGACCGGAACGCTTCCGGCGGCCTTTAGGATGCCTTCCGCGGCTGTGCGGTTCTCACCTGTTATGTTGCTGATGATGCCAAGGGCGCGCTCAGTCAGCTTGAAGTTCTTGGGATGCACGTTGACCATGAGGTTTCCGTAAACGTAGCCCAGGCGGGTCATGGCTCCGGTCGAGATCAGGTTCAGCACCATTTTCTGCGCAGTACCTGCCTTCATGCGGCTGGACCCGGCAACCACTTCGGGGCCAACTTCGGTCACAATTGCCAGCTCGGCGGCGCTTTCCAGGGGAGACCTAGGGTTGCAAGTGACTGCCACAGTTCGCGCCCCGCGCTTGCGCGCGTACTCGACGGCAGCAATCGTGAATGGCGTTCGACCACTGGCCGCTATCCCGATGACAACATCCTTTCGGCCCGGACGCTTTTTTGCTATTTCCCGTTCTCCGAGTTCGCGGGAATCTTCGTTCGCTTCTACTGCAGATCCGAGGGCCTTGGCGCCTCCGGCAATGATGAACTGGACCATCTCGGGGTCGACATTGAAGGTCGGAGGACATTCGGCGGCGTCCAGCGCGGCAATGCGCCCGCTGGTACCCGCACCCACATAAATCAAGCGACCACCTTGATTCAGCGCGTCGGCGGTCCAGTCGATGGCACGGGCGATTTGCGGCAATGCACGTTTGACCGCGCGTGCGACCTTGGCATCCTCGGCATTGATGATGCGAACAATTTGCAGCGCGGACTTACGGTCGAGGTCGGCCGCCGCACGATTGGCTTGTTCCGTGCCAAGGCGAGCCAGATCTTCAGGCTTGCGAGAGGTCAACGCTGGGCCTCCAGACATTCGATAATGGCATCGTGAAACCGAGGCCGTACCTGCTTTATGGCTTGGTTCTTGTTATCCGGCCAGGTGCGATTCGTCAGCAAGGTAACCGACAGCGCTCGGGAAGGATCGATCCAGAGCGAAGTTCCGGTGTAACCGAGGTGGCCAAAACATTGCGACGAGAAATACCTGCCGGATTGCGAAGGGGACGACGGCGTATCCCAGCCGAGGGCGCGCGATGTCCCTGCAGGATTCAATTCACGGCGCGTGAATAGTGCGACAGTTTGCGGACGTAAGATGGGAGCACCTCCCGAGAGCATGCAATGCGCGAAGGCAGCCAGGTCAGTGGCTGGAGCAAACACGCCGGCGTGACCGGCTACTCCGCCGAGGACACTGGCGTTTTCGTCGTGAACCTCGCCTTGAATCACGCGATGGCGGAAGGTTGTGTCGTTGACGGTCGGCGGAATCAACGCGCTCGCGGATAAAGGCGGAGTAAAGCACGAATGAGCCATGCCCAGCGGACCAAAAATTTCGTGGCGGCAGAAGTGATCGAGTGATTCTCCGGACAAACGGGTGAGCAGTTCGCCCAGGATGATGAAGCCGATATCGCTGTATTCCGCGCGGGCTCCCGGTTCGGCGGTGAGATCGACACGAAGCGCGGCCCGCATCAGTTCGTCGGCCGCCGTATGTGCCTGCTCGAAGAGCTTAACGTATGCGGGCAGTCCGGAAGAATGGGCGAGAAGCATGTGCACGGTGATCTCATCGCGGCGTGGATCTTCGCCGGCGAATTCTGGCACTACGGAGGCGACGGGGATTTCCAGATCCAATTCGCCGCGTTCATAGAGGATCATGGCCATGGCGGTGGTTGCGACGACTTTAGAGACGGAGGCCAGGTCGTAAATTGTGTCGGCGCCGATGAGC
The DNA here is from genome assembly GCA_050263355.1 of Acidobacteriota bacterium. Classification (GTDB taxonomy): domain Bacteria; phylum Acidobacteriota; class Terriglobia; order Terriglobales; family Acidobacteriaceae; genus Gp1-AA122. Next base: position 2,872 of record JBLNFC010000490.1, on the reverse strand, counting down.
GGGGAACCGTTCTCATAAGTGAAACGTCCAACGCCCTTCGACACAACCAAGTTTCCACCGCGGGTCACAGCAACAGCAGCACCGGGGAAGGCACGCGCTGAGATCGCATCCTCGAGCACGCGAAAGGCGGGCGCGAAGAGCGCTTCCTGCTCCCCGAATGAGGGAATTGGGAGCCGCGGAGAAGCTTTAGAAGTAGTGCTCAGATAATGCCCTTTCGAGGTGCCCTGCTTGACGTTATAACAGGTGCAAAGCAAACAAGAAACTGCAGGAGTTCGGACTAGAATGGGGACATGGCGAACGTCCAGAATACGTCGGAGCAGACACGAGTCCCTTTCGACTGGAGACCATCGCTCGCACAGGTCGGCGTGGTGCTGGGGGTTGGACTGATGCTCCTGGTTCTTGCTCTGGAGCCGGCGCTCAGCTGGTTCGTGGTTCCGACTGTGCTGGTAGGGATGGTAGTGGCATTTGTGCTGCGCTCGTCACAGGTTGCGGATTCGCAAGCGGATCAAGGGCGTCCTGAAATTCAAATTTCAAGAATACCGGTGAAGGGCGGCATGGGATTGGTATTCACCGCCGGCAGCATAGTCATCTTCTGCATAGCGTTGCCCGAAGCTAGATGGTTTCTAGGGCTGGCACTCCCGGTCGGGGCGCTCATTGGACTGACTCTTCACACTTGGCACAAGCGGCACCCCATCACTTGAGTCACTTGGAATTCCTCGGCTGCTTGTATAAATTCAGAGCATCTTTTCCAAGAACCACATCCCTGTGAGCAAACATTTTTTCCGCCTAGCCATTGGTGTCTTTGTCCTTCTGCTTTCTTTCAATGTTCTTGCTCTTGCCGCGCCAGTTGCCGCAGCAAGCAAAACAGCGCACAAGAGCCGTCTCGCTGTCATCGATCCCATCATCAAGGACGCCATTGAGCGGGGCAATATCCCGGGCGCCGTGGTGGTGGTGGGGCACAACGGGAGGGTGGTCTACCGAAAGGCGTTTGGATATCGCTCGCTCGAACCAAGACGCGAGAAAATGACGCTGGACACGATTTTCGACATGGCGTCGCTGACCAAGGTGATTGCCACGACTACATGCGTGATGCAGTTGATTGGAGAAGGTAAGATCAAGCCCAACGATGCGGTGGCGCATTATCTCCCTGAATTCGCACAGAATGGTAAGCAGGACATTACGGTGCGTCAACTGCTGACCCATTATTCGGGACTTGCCCCCGATCTGAACTTGGACACACCCTGGACGGGCAAGCCCACGGCGTACGGCATGGCGTTCTTAGAGCCGCCAGAATTGCCGCCCGGAGCACACTTCGTCTACAGCGATATCAATTTCATTGTGCTGGGAGCGCTGGTTGAGAAAGTCTCGAGTATGACGCTCGACAATTACGCGGCAACCAATGTGTTCGAGCCGTTGCACATGATTCACACTCGTTTTCTGCCGCCCGCCAGCTGGCGACCGAGGATCGCTCCCACGGAATACGACGAACACCAAATTATGCTGCGCGGCGTCGTGCATGACCCTACCGCAAGGAGAATGGGCGGAGTTGCGGGACATGCCGGCCTGTTCTCGACAGCCGATGACGTGTCGAAATTTGCGCAAGCGCTGCTTTCGGGCAGTAAGGTACTGTCCTCGCTGCTGGTGGAAAAGATGAGTACCCCGCAGCAGGCTCCTAACGCGACCTCGCTGCGTGGTTTCGGCTGGGATATCGATTCACCATTTTCCAGCAATCGGGGAGATTTATTGCCGGTCGGCTCATTCGGCCATACGGGGTTTACGGGAACTTCGCTGTGGATCGATCGGACGACTAATACCTACATCATTCTGCTCACGAATTCGGTGCATCCACGAGGAAAAGGCAACGCAATCTCGTTGCGGACGCGGCTAGCCACAGCGGTTGCGGAAGCATTGCCGCTCACGGTAAAGGAGAAGGAAAAGCTCCGGTGGGAGAGCATTACCGGCTACAACGAAGCGATGTCGGGCGGCAGGAGGATTGGGAATCGAAATGGCTCGGTAAAGTCCGGCATAGATGTTCTGGAGGAGCACAACTTTGAGTTCATGGGCGCGTCGCTCCTGAACAAGAGAATTGGAGTACTGACTAATCAGACCGGAGTCGACTCGGAGGGAAAGCGGACCATCGATGTACTGGCAAAGGCACCGGGAGTTTCGCTGCAAGCGATCTTCAGCCCGGAGCATGGGGTCACGGGAACGCTGGACACCACGGACGTCGCCAATTCCAAAGATGCAGCTACCGGAATTCCTGTCTACAGCATTTACGGCGCAACCGATGCGTCGCGGCGGCCGCCGCTTGATCTGCTGAAGGGGTTGGACGCGGTCGTCCTCGATATACAGGACGCCGGCGTGCGTTTCTATACTTATGAAACAACGCTGGGTTATTTCCTGGAAGCTGCAGCAAAGGCCGGCACGCAGGTCGTTGTTCTGGACCGGCCGAATCCGATCACTGGATCTTTCGTCCAGGGTCCCGTCTCCGATGTGGGCCGCGAAAGTTTCGTGAACTACTGGCAGCTTCCAGTACGGCATGGAATGACGATGGGCGAGCTGGCGCAGATGTTCAATGTCGAACGCGGCATCAACGCCAAGTTGCAGGTGGTTCCAACGGAAGGATGGTTGCGCGGCGATTGGTACGACTCCACGGGACTGACCTGGATTAATCCCTCGCCTAACCTCCGGAGTGTGACGGAAGCTGCACTGTATCCCGGCGTGGGCCTGGTCGAAGGCACGAACGTTTCAGTCGGTCGAGGAACGGATACACCCTTTGAATTGTTAGGCGCGCCATGGATCAAAGGCAAAGAGTTGGCGCAATACCTGAATGCCCGTGACATTGCCGGCGTGCGCTTTGTGCCCACATCTT
>JBLNFC010000489.1:0-3350 GCA_050263355.1 Acidobacteriota bacterium | reverse complement strand
AAACCAGCCTAGGAATGGGGGCTCGGGTAGGGAACTAGCAAAACTGACAGAAGTATCTAAAGAATCACAAAAAAGCGTGTCGCATCGCTGGACTGAGGGCATCTTCTTCATTCGATGAGTTCAACGGTTCAGTGTCTCGAGGTCCATACCCTGCGTTCTAATCGAGAAAACCTGCGTTCTGGTCGAGAAAAATGATCGGTTGAGCGCATTGGGTTAGGCGCTGAGCACACTCCGCAATTGCATGCGCGCCCGCCGAAGCCGGCACTTGCTACTCTCGATGGATACGCACAGGCGCTGCGCGATTTCTTGATGTGTAAAGCCGGAGACATCATGCATGAGGAACACGGATCGCTTTGCCGGGGGAAGACCTTGTAAGGCTTGCTTGATGATCACCCGCGCGCCCGCTGAAGCCGGTATTGCGATCTCTAATGGAAGTTCCGGGTTGCGCAGTGAGGTCTCCCGTGGCAGGATCGAATGCAAGGAGCGGCTGGTTCTCTTCTGTTTCCGGAATTGCATCAGCGCACAGTTGACAACGACGCGGTATAACCACGTTCTTAATGTTGACTCACACCGGAACGTAGGCAATTTCACAAACAGCCGCATAAACACTTCTTGTGCAAGATCGTCCGCGTCGGCGTAGTTCCGCGTCATGTGCCAGCACCAGGAACGAACAGTCGTTGCATACTGCCGATACAGGTGTTCGTAAGCAGCTTGATCCCCACTGCGCGCCCGACAAATCATCTCCGTTTCTTGATTCGGCACCATATGCCTCCACCTGGTTTAGCTTGATGCACCCTTCAGGTACTCTGATGTGATTCGACCTGACTTGTCAGCAAGAGGTCGAGTGGCATTTTCTTAGCGCAAACCAACGGAGAAAACTGTCAACAATTACAGCGAGGAGGACTGTGTACTCTGACAGTTTCTGATGGACTCCAAACCTCGTAGCTTTGTCTGGAATCATGCCAATGCCAGGCTGTTTCTAACTGGTGCTCGCTCCCCGTTCAGGCCATCGTCAATAATCGGGCGCACCAAGCATGGATCCCAGGATTGTAGTTAGGCACTCTCTGGCACAGCCAACAACCAGCGAAGAAGATATGTCGAGTTCAATTCAGGCAATGCGCGCAGCATCACCAGCATTCCGGCAGGCTCTCCTAACTAGCGAAAAAAAACGCATCGTGGGTGTCATTGCGTTCGTGGCTTTTTTCGCCGTATTGGCGATTGTACGCATTTTCGTGCTCGGATCGGCCATGAGCCGTTGGGGTCTTCTGGTCGCGGTGCTGCTCATCGCGTTCGAGTTGGTGCTGTTTCGCGTAGTGAACCAGGCGTTACGTTCCGGCGCAGATATTGGGAGGGCAGTCTGGTACTTCAGCACTGTCCTGGAGTGCCTCTTTCCCGCCCTGGGCGTCGCTTACTTGGTGAGCAGCCGGCTTCTACCCGATTATCGGCCCTTAGCCACGCCTTGGGTGCTGGCCTTTTTCCCGCTCATCCTGTTATCCGTTCTGCGCTTGGCCCCGAGCCTCTGCTGTTTCTCTGGGGTTATCTCAACTGTCGGATATTTCGGGGCAGCCTACATTGCGGGATGGCGGCTCTCGCCCGCGCCCAATGGTCTTACCGTCACTCAGACCGCAGTGTTGTATTTCGGCTGTGTGCTTCTTGTCATGGGAGCCCTGGCCGCGGCGGTCGCCGCAGAAATCCGCACTCATGTTGAGTCGGCGCTTCGCGAAGCCGAAACCCAGCACCAGTTAAAACAGGTTGAACACGAGCTGCAGATTGCTCGCTCTATTCAGCAATCTCTCCTGCCAAAGGTACGGCCGCAAATTCCAGGTTTCGAAGTGGCTGGCTGGAGTCGCTCCGCAGATGATACCGGCGGGGACTTCTACGATTGGAAGCGATTGCCCGATGGTCGCTGGGTCATGGTGTTGGCTGATGTGACCGGACACGGAATCGGGCCGGCAATGCTGGCGTCGGTGTGCCGCGCCTATTCACGGGCCAACTTTAATGCGCGCGATGATTTGCAAACTATGCTCAGGAATATCAATCAGTCCTTTGCCGAAGACCTTACTCCAGAGCGCTTCGCGACCTTTGTTGCAGCTTTGTGCCAGGAAGGCAGCGACGAGGTGGAGATACTCTCCGCCGGTCACGGACCTATCTTCGTATATTCCTCGGAAGACCAATCATTCACCTTCTTGGAAGCGCAGGCGCTCCCTTTAGGCATCTTGCCGGACTTGTGGCAGGCCGTGCCGGTCAAGCTGCGCATGAAAGCGGGGGACATGCTGCTGCTCATTACCGATGGCTTTTTTGAATGGGAAAACACGAATGCGGAACAGTTTGGAGCCGAACGCCTTGCCGCAGCCGTTCGACACTTTAGTGATCGTGAACCGGAAGTGATTATCGCCGAACTCTACGACTCGGTATTGAAGTTCGCAGAAGGCACTGCCCAACAGGACGATCTCACGGCAGTTCTGATCAAGCGCTCGGCGCTGAAAGTCCCTGGTAATGCGTCACAGTCGTCCCCGCACACTCTCATCGCTGTGCCCCAACCGATTTGATGCTGCGTTCGTCAAAATTTAACCCCTCTCGGACGTGTCTCTGACCCGTTCACGCCGAGAGCTCGGCGGGGTCTTTGATTCGGAGCCCTTCCTGTACGTGCCATCTAGCCGAGCGATGCACCTTTAGCGGGGCAGGGAACGCCTGCAGGGTACGTTGTGTCGGACTCTGCTCTCTCGCGAGTCGATTTAGTCAACCGACCGCAAACGGACTATCCAACACTCGGGCCCAAAACCTTCTTTATGCGGCGACTTCTCTAATCTGGAGCAGTTCCTGCTCTTCAAGCACAAATTGCGCGAATCCACAATTCAAGCAGACTACGAGGCGAGGAAACGCCCAAACTGACGGCCTATTGACATTTGCACCACCAGAGAAGTGGATGTTGATTTCCGCTGTTAATTCTATTTCAGTTTGTGACTGGCAAAACTTGCACGCCATGTAGAACCTCGTTGCTTTTGCCCCAACTCTGATTGGTTGTGATCATAGTCACTCGGTTTGCTACCTAGGCCCAAGTTCTAGAGCAACGACTACCATTACTCCGGGTTTATCCGGCTGTCGACATCACAAACCTAGCCTCGTGCTTCTAACCTTTGTTGTCGACTGGTAATTTTCCCAGTTGAGACTAGGACTTCAGCATTCTTACCATGTGAGCGTGAGTAGCTCACCCGTACCAGCCCCCCGATCGTCGTGGCGTCCGTTATACGAAGCGGCGATGCTCGAACTTGATCTGCAAGTTCTACCGTTCAGGATCGAAACGGCACGACAGGCGATACAGAATCGAATGCTGGAACTGCACTGTGCCG
>JBLNFC010000488.1:0-5742 GCA_050263355.1 Acidobacteriota bacterium | reverse complement strand
CTTTCTGTGTCGAAAGATTGCCGTGTGTATCATCAACAGAAAGATACATTCAAGGAGTCGCGCCCTGGGCGACGTCACTGACAATGCCAAGGCAGAGGCTCCTTATGCTGTTGCTCGCTACGAGCCGGTGCCAAATATGGGTGCTTTAACCACACACCAGATGATGTAAAAGAGACGGAGCATGTGCTCGGATGCCCTGTGCGCACTAAAACCCCGTGGGTCGGCTTCGCACTGTCGCGGCAAAATTGGGAGCTGCCATTGCGCAGACGAGATGCAGCACTGCAATCCGTGCTATTACGCAATGCTGAGGAGATCGCAGCCGGGCTGCCCAAGCGTAACGATGTTGTGTCTGATCTTCGCAGAATGCTGCTAACTCGCTTGGCGCAAGGCGACTCGAGTATTGAAGCCCTCTCGCGAAGCATGGCCACGTCTGTCGTTCCTTGCAGCGCAGGTTGGCCTTCCTCGGAACTGGCTATCAGGCAGTGTTAGATTCAATCCGGCGCGAAGCTGCTGGTAAATATCTCATTGACCGCGCTCTCTCCATTTCTGAAGTGGGTTACCTACTGGGCTATTCTGAACAGGCGATCTTCTATCGCGCGTTCAAAAGGTGGAACAGAGTACTCCCCAGGAATTTCGGCTCGCGCATCGCACACCGTCTTAAGTCAACGCTTGATCGTCCAGATACGAACTGTGGCAAATCCCTCGGTGGCCTGGTGCAAGGCGCGTCGGCATCCGTGAAAGCAGCCACGAGCTTTACAGGCAATTTTGATCTTCTGACGCCAAATCTCTCACACGGCGTAAGTAGCCGAGCGCCGACTGTAATTCCATCTTCTCCGAATGCACAGGAGATGTCCTTCGGAGTTCTTCCAGCCGTTCCTGCATCGCAGTATCGGCGGTTTCAATTCTGAGCGGGAGTTGCGCGCTATCTGATTCCAGCATTGCAGCCGCATAAAGCATTCTCCACTCCAGCGATGATTTCGTTTCACTCATTTGCATGCCTCGGGTGAGTTGTGAAGCTTCGGTGTGCTGATGGCCCCTCCGACAGATGCTGACTCTACCAATCTCACGCTCACTGGACCTGGATTCTTTAGATCGATTGACATCGTGGAGCAACATCGCCCGCAGAGCCAGAAATGTTCAGACTTTCGCTGGGTTCTGTTCGCAGACTCTCCCCCGGTACATTGAGCATGCTTCGGGAAGCATCTACTAAGAACAGCTTGCCTTCTCGAAAGTAGCGAAAGAGGGCACCGTACAGCGGATTGGCACACAATGCGACCATACCTATTTCATGCCTTGCGAACGCGAAAGCAGAAGGGGACGTAGGTCAGCTAAGCGGCAATCATGTGGTTTCTAACTGCGTAGCGTACGAGTTCGGCAGTACTTCTCGCGCCAAGTACTTCCATGATCCGGTACTTGTGAAAGGCTACCGTCCTGGTCGTCAGGTTCAAGACACCGGCAACTTCCTTCATCACCTTTCCTTCCGCCAACAGTTGCAGAACCTCACGCTGCCGCTCGGTGAGCCGTTCCTGCTCTTCTTGCAGCATCGATTGCTTGCGTAAATAGCTGACAGTCTCTTTGGAAAGTTGGGGAGACAGGTACGACATGCCTCGCAACACTTTCCGAACAGCGATCACCATTTGGTCAGCTGCGCAGGTCTTCAACAAATACCCTGAGGCCCCACGACGGAACGCTTCCGCGGCGACCTCAGGGTCAGGGTTCATCGTGAGATATACCAGCTTGACTGCGGGTACCATCTGTTTCACTTGCTGCCCGGCATCCAAACCGTTCAGAATCGGCATAGCGACGTCGACGACGATCACGTCGGGCTTAAGATCCACCGCGCTTTGGAGCAGCGCGCGACCGTCGCCCACTGTGCCTACCACATCAAATTCTGCTTCGAGCAGCTTCTTACAAAGATCCGCCACCAGAGTATGATCATCGGCTATTAAAATGCGAGAACGGCTTATTGACATTGGTCATTAATCCTCTAGCGCACTTTTTAGAGCAGCAAGCGCTTGGTAGCAACTAGGAAAATCCCTAGCTCGCGCTACTCCGGAGCACCTGCGACGTAAGCACTGGATTCGCTGATCTTAGTAATACAGGGCGGAATACCTTGAAGATTCTGTGGCAAACGTTCCATCTATAGCGACTAGGAGAAAGGCGATGATTTTCGACGGCGATTAGCGCGGTATGGAAGGGGAAATAAAGCAGCGACCGGATAGCGCTTCATTGATGGCACGTATAAGATCCCTGCCTAAGTGCGATTTTGTGACGTAGCCAAATGCTCCTTCAGCGAAGCATGCATGTAGAAACGCTGGTTGCTCATGAACGGTCAAGAAAACAAACCTGGCGGTCGATCCCGACTGGTGAATTTCATGGGCAGCATCAATCCCACTGAGGAACGGCATTGTTATATCCGAAACAATCACGTCCGGTTGAAGCCGTAGTGCTGCGCTGACGAGATCCCGTCCATTGTGAACAGTCGCAATTACTTCATAGTCGTGCAAGAGTGACTGCACACGCTCCAGCACCATCTCGTGATCGTCGGCTAGGAGAACTTTGGGTCGGCCCCACAATTATTGTCCCTTCGCGCCAAGACGAAAGACGAAGACGATACTGCTTGTCCCGACATCCACAGACTCCGAGTCAGAGTATCGAACGCTAACAGTAGGCAACTCACTGGTCTAACGCAACTAGGAAAAATGATAGCCCGCTTAGTTCTTCAATCTGGAGGAAATCAGGTGGCGCTTGAGGGCGAACAAGACCAAGTCCGCGTTGTTTTTCAGGTTGAACGACTGCATGATGCGGTACTTGTGAAACATGACTGTCTTCGCGCTGACTTTGAGAATAGCCGCGACTTCTTTCATGGGACGACCTTCGGCCAGCAACTGAACCACTTCCTGCTGCCGACGCGTCAGCTCTTTTGAGAAATCTCGCGCACGAGCCTTGCGCACTGCCCAGTTCTCTGCACGGAGTTTAGCCGTTACGTATGATCTGCCCTGCAGTACTTCTGATACTGCTTTCAGCAACTCGGAAGCTGCTGTGTGCTTAAGAACGTATCCCACGGCTCCCAACTTGAGCGCTGCAGCAGCCAGGTTGGGATCGTCATTCATAGTTAAGAACACGAATTTTATTTGAGGAAGCGATGAAAGAAGTCGATCCGCCGCGTCCAGTCCGTTCAGCAAAGGCATACCGATATCCAACACGATCACGTCTGGTTTGAGCTCTGGAGCTTGGACTAGCAGCTCTCGACCATCTGGCACAATTCCAACGACTTCGTATTTCTTCTCAAGCAGGGAGCGGAGTCCTTCGGCCACAACGCTATGATCGTCGGCAATGAGGACGCGGGAACGAATCGTGGACTGATCCTGCATAGTGTCCCAGAGCACTCACTCATCCCAAGCGCCGCTGGGATAAGCAGCTTCAACTAGATGCTAGGTACGCTCGCTGAGCGGGAGAACTGTCACAAATGCCAGCAGAGACATCGTCCTATTCGGGCAGAGACACGGTGGAGAGTCGTTTCGGGAGAAATCCAATTCGTCGCAGCGGAAGGGTGGCGAAGTCTCCACTCCAGATCGCGCGCTGACTAGCAACTTTGAAGGGCAGCCACGCGTCAATTGTAGTTCCTTCCATAGGCCGCGAGTGTAGTTCCAGTTGGCCTCCTAGAACTCACAAACGTTCCTCCATGCTCCGAATGTTGATACCGCTGTTCGCTGAAGGCTTGTTTGGGTTAAAGCCTCTCCGTCGATCAGAAACTGACAGTTTCCTGTAGCCTGCTCCAACTCTGTAATCCACTGCATCCCCGTTGGGTATCGGATTTCGCGCACTCCTTCACGGGAAGTATCACGAGAGCTCTTTTGACAAGTGCCGCTTTCTTGTGAATAAGCGAAACATTGCCCGTGAGCAACGAACGATCTACTTCCGCGTGCCATACTTCTCAGTTTGGACGCTGCAAAGTCCTCAATCATTTGAAGGTTAGTATGGTGAGGTGGAGGTATTTTGGAAACATCATCAATCCGGGTTCTTGTGGTGGACGATTCCGAACCCTTTCGACGTTTTGTCTGCTCGACAGTACATGCAGATCATGTTCGAAGTGTCAGATGGCTTAGAGGCGGTTCGGAAGGCGGAGGAACTGCAACCGGACTTAATCACGCTGGACATTGGACTTGCGAAGATGAATGGAATTGAGGCCGCTCGCCAAATTCGCAAACTCTCTCCCGAGTCCAAGATACTGTTTATTAGCCAAGAATCGTCTCTGGATGTGGTGTTCGAGACTCTCAGCTTGGGTGCGAGGGGTTATGTTATGAAGTCTGACCCGGGAACAGAGCTAGTGACAGCGGTGAAGGCGGTTCTGCGAGATGAGAGATTCGTTAGCAGCAGGTTCGGGTCTTCCGATTCCACCAAATTGTCAGGCCAGCAAGCTTCGAAAGGGAGCCACCGAATTAGTGAGTTCATATTACCGAACCAACAAAGCAAAGACTTCGCTCACCATGAAGCCTTTTTCTATTCCGACGATGAATCCTTTCTAGATCACGTTTCACCGTTTATCGGGGCTGCTCTGAGGGACGGAGCTGCAGCCATCGTCATTGCAACCGTGTCCCACCGCGACAGCCTTCTAGCAAGGTTGCAGGCATCCGGTGTGAAGGTGGGTGCCGCGATTGTGGAGGGCAGATATTTAGCACTGGATGCTGCTGAAACGCTATCGGCATGCCTGGTCAATGGGGTAGTTGACTCAGGTCGATTTCAGAAAGATATGAGTAATCTGATTATTGCAGCTGCACAGGCATCGGGAAAACATCATCTCCCTGTCACGATTTTTGGTGAATGTGTGCAGCTCCTGTGGGCACAAGGAAGGCTAGATACAGCGATTCAGCTTGAGAAGGTCGGTAATCAGCTAGTCAAGACATACAGCGTGGATATTCTGTGCGGGTATCCTCTGAGTAGCTTTCAGGGCGGGATCGGGAGTTATGTTTTCGACAAAATATGTGCAGAACATTCGGCTGTTCACTCCCGCTAGCTTCGACCAAGCGAAAGTGGGCGGACTTTGCTGTAGGCAGCCCTAGAGTGGTGCTGGAAGATTCAGGAGTTACTCGAATCATCCCACAAAGCGTGATTGCCTCGGAATTGCGGGGTTTAGCGCAGCTTGGTCACTTCACCCGTGTCGAGCGAGTAGTAGGCTTCGATGATTGTCAACTTGCCTTCGTCCGCCGCTTTTTTCAGAATGACACTCTTCGTGAGCAGTTCGTGTGCGACGCTGTGCACGTGATCGCGTGCCGCGAGGTCAAATGTGTCGGCCTTGTTCTTATCCACCTTCGTGCAGGAGGTAGCAATCGGAGCTACGACAGCTTCGAGGTTCGGCGAGGCAGCTTTTCCGCCCGAGCAGGCCGCCTTCACCGCGCCACAGCTTTGATGCCCCATCACGACGATAACAACAGTGCCAAGATGTTCAATAGCGTACTCTAGGCTACCCACGGCCAAGGGATCAGCACTTTCTCCCGCCGACCGAACAACGAACAGGTCGCCCAAGCCCTCACCGAAAACCAGTTCAGGAGGGACACGGCTGTCGGCGCAACTAAGCACGGCCACTCGGGGGTTTTGTGTCTTCGCCAACTCCTTTCGACGTGCGACAAGGTTGCGTGATTCGTACTTCCCGTCCATGAAGCGACGATTGCCGGATGCTAATCTATTCCATATTTGATCGGGAGGAGCTTGAGCTAGCGCGGGAATTGCGACGACAGTTCC
>JBLNFC010000487.1:0-6819 GCA_050263355.1 Acidobacteriota bacterium | reverse complement strand
TCTCGATGTTAGCGGCAGGCCCTGATACCTTCCAAGTAACCAAAGCCCACGGCCCCTCGGCGTAGGGATAGAAGGACGGGCAAAACGCTGCAACCGGTTGCATTACCGGATGCTGCACGACGCGCAGAACTGTGCCAAGATCATTGAAACGTGGTACTTCTCTGCGTAAAAACGTGGTAATTCGATTGCGGGATACAGGATGTTGTCGCAAGGCCGCCCTCCAGAGTCCCAGTGCCGCGGCCGACCCCGGGTGAACTGGTATGGCTTACAAGGAAACATTTTGGATGGCATGTGATTCGACCGAGCAGATGCGCGCAGAATACGGTCCCTTTCACACCCGCATGGAAGCTGAGATCGAGGCCCGCAAATTGGGGTTCGAGTACCTACTGCGATATGAGCACATCGTGGGGAAGAACGATGAAATCCAGGAAGTACGCTCGATCTTTATAGAGCTTCAGGAAGGCTCCCAAACACCACGCCTGCCGGTCAAGCTATACACCCGCTGCGCCAGTTGCGGCGAGTCTGCTACTCATGACGAGCCTTGGCGCGCGGAAGTCTGGGCCGACATTCATGAATTTGAACACTCCCGCCACCGTGTACGCTTATTCGAGCAGACCCGCGCGGAAGGACTGAAAGAGATCGCAGACTGGCGTAGTCAATAGCCAGCCGAGACTCTTAACCAAATTGTCTGCATAACCCGTCCTTTGCTACTCTAGTGGCACGATCGCATCGAAGTGATGCGCCAGCCTGCGACGATGACTCGTATGGCTGTCTTCCTTGGGAGAACCTATGTTGCTGATCGTCTCGGCGCTACTCGCGGTCCTACCGCTGCTTGGTATCGTGTGGGTGCTGATGAGTCGCTCCATCACAACGGTGGATGGCCTGTTTCTGTCGCTGATCCTGCTGTCGATCTCCGGAATTTTCGCTCTGAATGCGATTTGGGAATTGCAGCGCCAGCGTCGTCGAGCGGTTTGGTTTAAGCAACATCCCGACGCCGCCCGGCAATCCAAGACGATGAGCGAGGCGGAGGCGGCAGGCATTCTCCGAGGCCGAGTGGAGCGAGTGCAGTTCTATGAGGCGCATGTCGGGCAGCCGAACAAGTCGGTCGTGTACCTCTCGAATGGATTAGGCGTCCCTAGGATGATTGTTTTGGAAGGTGATTTACGCAACCGATTGCCGGCTGGTAAGCGAGTGGAAATCAGCTACAGGGAAGAGAACGGTCGTCGTCAACTGCTGTCGGCTGACTACGCTTAAAAGCGTTCGAGCCCGGCCATCAACGAAGTGCTTTTGCGCTCTTAACAACCGCGCAACGAGCGGCTCCCAATAATCCAGTATTTTCGTTGACAATAACCCGAACGGGTACAGCTTCCAACAAAGGTCGCATACGACCCTTGTCCAAGAAGGCCTCGCGGAATCTACCATCTTTCAGTTTAGGCAGAATCTTCGGTGCAATACCGCCGCTCACGTATATGCCCCCGACTGCCAGAACCTTGAGCGCCAGATTACCCGCTTCCGCACCGTAGATGGAAATGAACATATCGAGCGCCTGCTCGCAGAGCTGCGATCTCCCTTCCAAAGCCATATTGGAAATAGTGGCTCCGGGATCGCCAATGGACATCTCTTTCACCAGCCAGGGCGGCTCCTCGGCACGTCCGGTGTCGCGAAGAAAGTGATAGATGTTGACAAGGCCGGGACCTGACAGCACGCGCTCGTAGCTGACCCTTTCGAACTTTTCCATCAGATATTTCAGTAACTCCAGCTCCAGCTCGTTGCGAGGTCCGAAATCCGTGTGTCCACCCTCACAAGCGAAGACGTGATGCTGGCGGCCGTCCCAATACATGCCAGCCTGGCCTAATCCCGTCCCCGCAGCGATGACCGCTTGATTCCCGACCGCAGAACTTGTGCCCTCGTTCAGCGTCAAGACGTCGCCTCGATCCAATATGCCGATGCCCCATGCACTCGCTTCAAGATCATTAATCAGGAAAGTCGATCGGAGTTTCAGTTCGTTTGCCAAACGAGAGGATTCCACAACCCAGGGCAGATTAGAGACCTCGGCGCGACCGTTCCGCACAGGTCCGGCGATGCCAAAGCAGGCAGCATCGACACCCTGCGGTTCGTGATCGAGGAAAGCGGAAACGATAGCTTCAAGACCCGGGAAGTCCCGACTGCGAAATGCGGTTTCACTGACGAGCTTGAGATGGCCATTGTTAGCCTGGAAGAAGGCTAATCTCGCGTGCGTGCCCCCAATATCCCCGGCCAGGATCATTTGTCGAAATTCCTCCAGCGCCGGCCGTCGCGTTCCATCAGGTCTTCGGCCTCCTTCGGTCCCCATGTTCCAGCGGGATAGTTCGGGAAGTTACGCGGCGGAAGAGCTTTCCACACGTCGAGGACGGGGTTGACCACGCACCAGCCCGCTTCCACCATGTCCGCTCGTTGGAAAAGCGTGGCATCGCCAATCATGCAATCGTGCAAGAGACGCTCGTACCCGGTGCTGGGGGTTACACCGAAATAATCGGCGTATTCGAAATTCATGTCCACTGTTCCAAGGCGCATAACTGCGCCTGGGGTTTTAGCCGCGAAACGAAGAGAAATGCCTTCTTCCGGCTGGATATGCAGCACAAGTTGATTGGGTGTGAGATTTTCGACCGGGGTATCTCGGAATAATACAAATGGCGCCCGCCGGAACTGAATAACGATATGCGTGTTGCGGACGGGCATTGCTTTTCCGGTCCGCAAATAGAACGGCACGTCGGCCCAGCGCCAATTGTCGATTTGCAATTTCATCGCCACAAAGGTTTCCGTGCGTGAGTCCGAAGGGACATCCTGCTCCGCCCGATACGCAGGAATACGTTGCCCAGCGACAATCCCCTCTCCGTATTGTCCACGCACGCTCTTCAGCAGCACTTCTTCGGAGGTGAGAGGTTGAATCGCATGCAGGATTTTCGCCTGCTCGTCTCGTACCGCATCCGCCTGGAACGAAATTGGCGGCTCCATCGCGGTCAAGCTGATCAGTTGCATGATGTGGTTGGGCACCATATCGCGTAAAGCGCCCGCCTGATCGTAGTAGCTGCCACGTGACTCCACGCCTACTGTCTCAGCTACGCTGATTTGGACGTGATCGATATAGCGCCGATTCCAGATGGGCTCGAAGATTCCATTCGCGAAACGAAATGCCAGTATGTTCTGTACTGTCTCTTTTCCGAGATAGTGATCGATGCGGTAAATCTGCTTCTCGTCGAGCACCTTCTGGATCTGTTTGTTGAGCGCGCGCGCGGAATCCAAGTCCCTTCCGAAGGGCTTCTCAACAATGACACGACGCCAGTGGTGATTGCCCTCCGCCAGCAAACCGGTTTTGCCGAGATTCTCAATTACAGGTCCAAAATAATCCGGAGCGGTCGCGAGATAAAAGAAGTAATTGCCGTGTGTGGAATGGTCCTTGTCGACTTTCTCCAGAGTTTCTCGGAGATGTGTGTAGGCTTCCGCATCCCCAAAGTCCCCCTGGACGTAGTACATGCGCCGAACGAACCATTCCCATAAATCAGAGGCGACGGGCCCGGTCGCGTATTGCTTGATGTCCAGTGAAACTTTATTGCGAAACTCTTCAGTGCTCATTTGCCCTCGAGCCAGGCCGACTACCGCGAACTCTCTCGAGAGCAGTTGTTCATTAGCGAGGTTGTAGAGAGCCGGGATAAGCTTTCGGCGAGTCAGGTCGCCGGCGGCACCGAAGATGACCATTACACATGGATCGCCCGGTTTACCGACGCGCCTCGCAGTGGGTGCAGTGAGTACCGCAGACTGAGACATCTATAGCTAATCCTCAGAGAACGAAATGACAGCAATCCTGCCGAACTCAAAGCAACAGATGTGGAGGCGAGCCGCCATTTACAGGAAGAACAGTGTAAATGGCGCTATTAAGTCCTGACTAGCTCCTTTGTGCCCCCAGCTTTAGGTTCGACGTGGCCGCCGAACTTCTGGCGCATAGCGGAAAGTAATTTCTCGGCAAACGTGTGTTCCTGCCGAGAGCGGAAACGTGCATAGAGGGCGGCCGAAAGAACGTCCGCCGGCACGGCCTCGTCAATGGCCGCCTGAATCGTCCAGCGGCCTTCTCCCGAGTCCTGCACGAAACCCGTGTACTCGGACAATGTCGGATTCTCGGTTAGTGCCATGGCGGTAAGGTCGAGTAGCCAGGAACTCACTACACTGCCTCGACGCCAGACCTCTGCGATATCGCCCAGGTTCAAGTTGTAGCGATATTCGGGAGCCAGTTCATTCGAATTGGCGTTGCGGAAGATATCGAAACCCTCTGCGTAAGCTTGCATGAGTCCGTACTCAATGCCGTTGTGCACCATCTTGACAAAATGCCCCGCGCCCGACGGCCCACAGTAGATGTAGCCATCTTCCGCTGTGCCCGACACGTTCTCCCGTCCTGGTGTTCTCGCAATGTCGCCTCGACCTGGCGCCAAGGTCTTAAATATGGGATTGAGATGATCGAACGCTTCTCTCGGTCCGCCGATCATCATGCAGTAGCCGCGCTCTAAACCCCAAACTCCGCCGCTTGTTCCCACATCGATATAGTGAATGCCATTGGGCTGCAGTTGCCTGGAACGGCGAACATCGTCTTTGAAAAAAGAGTTTCCGCCATCGATGATAATGTCGCCTTTTTGAAAACGCTGGGCCAGTGCTTGGACGGTCTGCTCGGTCGCGGTGCCGGCCGGTACCATCAGCCATGCGATTCGCGGAGGGCGCAGTTTGGCGACGAAATCGTCGAGCGAAGAAGAACCGATCGCACCCTCGCCGGCAACATGCTTCACGTTGTCGGCGCTGAGATCGGACACAACTACCTCGTGAGCGCCACGCAACAAGCGCCGTGTCATATTCGCACCCATTCTGCCTAGACCGACCATTCCTAGTCGCATAGTGTCTCCATTTGTCTGACGATAGTGATTCGTGAGCACAAGGCTCCGGCAGGAAGCTGCATCGCCGAATGCAAATTCCCCGTCGGTCAGTCGTGGCAATGACAATTGCTGCGACTTCAGGCTTCGACGGGGAAGACGCTAGCCCAGCACCTGTTTGATTGCACTCTGCAATGTGACGAGACCCTTCTGCACGTCCTCGCCAAGGTGTACCCGTAATGCACGCCGATTCCGTTCGGCCAGGACCTGGAAGTCACCGCGAGCCTGCGCGGCTTTCACAATTCCGAATGTGTATCTCTGCCCGGGAATCGGCAAGTCGACGGCATCGTCGCATGTGATTTGCAAGAAGACACCAGAATCAGGTCCTCCCTTGTATGCCTGTCCTGTGGAATGCAAGAAGCGCGGGCCGAAACCAAGACAGGTGGCTACCCGTTTAGAATCGCGCAACATATGCCGGATGGCCTGTAATTTGTCCTCATTAGCGCCATTCATTTGTAAATATGCCAGCAGGGCGATATAGTCGCCGGTTTGCACTCGATTCAAGTGCGCCCGCAAGAAGCCGACCAGCGATTGATCGTTGCCGGCAGCCTTGGCCAATGCCTCAGCATTCTTCGTGTCAGTAAAAAGCTTGATGCCGTCGCGATCGATAAGAGGCTTTTCTGCCGGAAGAGCTCCCGTTTTCTCATATTCGGAAGTGAGATTGCGCGTGGCAATTTTACTGGCTTCAACATCTGGCTGGTTGAAAGGGTTGATCCCGATGATGGATCCTGCCACTGCCGTTGCGATCTCCCAGCGGAAAAACTCCTGGCCCAGATCATAGGTATCACCCAGCGAGATCCGAACAACCGGCTGTCCCGAATTTTCCAGAGCTGTGACTTTAGTATCTTGAGCCGCATCAGGTGCGGTCTCGAGTCTCAAGTAAACAAATAGTCGATCCTTGCCGTAGACCTCAGGTTCCCCGACTTGCTCCCGATCCACGGGGATGATTCCCTTGCCATCCTTCCCGGTGGACTCTGCCAACAATTGCTCGAGCCACGCGCCCAGATCCGAAATACCGGGAGAAGTAATGATGGTCACCTTGTCGCGACCCAGGTTATGCGCAGCGCCCAAGACAACGCCGAGAACCGCGCCGGGGTTCTCCTCAATTGGCACGGAAGAGGCACACGCTTGCACCATGTCCTCCGTCCGATCGAGGAACTTGGCGACATCCAGTCCCATTGCTAACGCAGGAATAACACCGAAGTCGGAAAGGGCGGAATAACGTCCACCAATACTAGCCAGCCCATGGAAAATGTGGCGGAAGTGATCCGACCTGGCTACCTGCTCCATCTTCGAGCCGGGATCGGTGATTGCGATGAATTGGCTGCCCGCCTTGCCTGGCCCTGCCACTTCTTTGGCACGTTCGAAGAAGTATTGTTTGAAAATGTTAGGTTCGAGCGTGCTTCCGGACTTGCTCGAAACAACGAACAGCGTCCTCGATAGATCGATTCTGTTCTCGAACGACTTCACCTGTGCCGGATCGGTAGAGTCGAGCACGTGCAGCTCAGGAAAAGCCGTGAGCTTCCCGAAGGTCATTTTGAGCACCTCGGGACATAAGCTCGATCCTCCCATTCCCAGCAGAAGAACGTGAGTGAAGCCCGCGCTTTTCACGTCCTCAGCCAGTTGGCGGAAGTCCCTAAGCCGAGCGGTCTGTTCTTCCGTGACTCCTAGCCAACCCAGCCATTTCGCCTCGTCGGTGTTTGTCCACAAAGACGCATCACGCTGCCATAGCCGCCGCACCTTGCCGTTCGCACGCCAATCATCGATGTGCGTCTTCACCGACGATGCGAGGTCCGGCGGCAATTTAAAATTTTGCTTGTTTACCTTGGGGGAAACCTCGTTACGTGTACTCTTCTCGACCGCTTCC
>JBLNFC010000486.1:0-2668 GCA_050263355.1 Acidobacteriota bacterium | reverse complement strand
GAACAACGACTGTTCGACCTACGCGGATTTCCGTGAATTGCTTGCCCGCAAAGATATCGATGCCTGCCTGGTCGCCACTCCAGACCACTGGCACGTCCTGGTCGGGATTGCCGCCGTAAATGCCGGCAAAGATATATATGTGGAAAAGCCCATGGGGCTAAGCCTGGGTGAAGATTGGGCTCTCAGGAAAGCCGTGCATCGGAATAGGCGGATTTTCCAATTCGGCACGCAGCAACGCTCGGGCCGCCTGTTCCGCCACGCCTGCGAGTTCGTCCGAAACGGCCGGATCGGCAAGCTCAAGCATATTAATGTCTGGGCGCCAGGCAGCTCTCCGGGCGGGCCCGACAATGAAACCCCGGTGCCCCCGGGTCTCAATTACGACATGTGGCTGGGTCCTGCTCCGTTCAAGCCGCACACGCAGGATTTGTGCTCCGCTGACGGAGCGAAAAAGACCTGGTGGTTCAAGTCCAGCTACGCTCTCGGTTTCATCGCCGGCTGGGGCATTCATCCAATCGATATTGCCGCCTGGGGCGATGACCTGTTTACTGGGCCGATTGAAGTAGAAGGGCGGGGGACCTTTTATTGTGAGGGCGCCTGCGACACAGCAACGGTGTGGCAGATCAACATGAAGTTTGCCAGCGGCGTCACGATGACTTTCGTGGGTGTGCCCAATGGTGGAAACCAGGGGAAGCCGACTTCCGACAATTGGCCGCAGGAAAAGGAATGGAAACAGCGGTATCGCCGCATTTCCAGCCATGGCACAGCATTCGAGGGAAGCGATGGCTGGGTCCACATTGACCGCGACGGCATCAATCTTCAGCCCGAGAACCTCATCGACGAGAACCCGGATGCCTTCAAGATACAGCTTACGAAAAGCCCCGACCACGTGCGAAACTTCCTGGATTCCATCAAATCCCGGAAAGAGACCGTTTGTCCCATCGACGAGTCCGTGCGGTCGGACAGCCTTTGCCACATCAGCGAAATTGCGATGCGTCTGAATCGCAAAGTGGTGTGGGATCCCAAAGAAGAGAAATTCCTGAACGACGAGGAAGCGAACCTGCGGCTGAAACCGCGGAAGATGCGATCACCGTGGCATTTGTAGACGGGCGCTTACGGGCGAGGCAGGATTTGACGGCGCGAGGCATGCGCGTATTGTGGCCTTATGCCTTGCATACCCGATGCTAATAATGCGGTAATTTCGCGCCCGCGACCTGCCTGCCGGCGCTTTTCTTGCCTGCTCCTTGCATTTTTTGTTTTCACTTTAGAAGGAGCCGCTTTCTCCGCTTCGCAGACGCCTCGCGCGGCCTCATCGGTTCCGGCTCCCGAACTTGTAGGAGACGCCTGGTTGAACGTCCCCAAAGGCACGAATGTTTCGTTGGCCTCACGCAAAGGCAAAGTCACCATCGTCCATTTCTGGACGTTCGGCTGCATCAACTGCAAACGAAACCTCCCATATTATAGGGAATGGCAAAAGCGCTTCGCCGGTCGAGGACTGGAGATCATCGGCGTGCATACTCCGGAAACTGATGAAGAACGAGACCCGAAGAACGTGGCGAAGAAAGTGAAGGAATATGAAATCACTTACCCTGTTCTAATCGATCAGCAGGCGGAGAACTGGAAGATCTGGCAGCAACGCTACTGGCCAACCGTGTATCTCGTGGACAAGCAAGGCCGTGTGCGTTTTGCGTGGGAGGGGGAATTGGAATATCAGAATGCCGGCGGGAATGCGAAGCTGATTGGCTACATAGAAGCTTTATTGAGCGAGTAGGTGCGAGCGCACAAGCCGGGAACCCCGGCAATTGAGGATTTCGACAGATTTCGGAGTTGACGCCTCACGTGGCTTCTTCAATCGTTTTGCGGCAGATGGAAACCTCTCATCACGCATGAACTTTCGCCTCTCGTTTTCCCTAATCCTCACTTGCCTTGTGGCGATTGTGTTGGCCCCGACCGGTTGTTCCAAATCCGGCCCGGCCCAGGATGGCAAGAAGCCTAGAATCGCGGTGGTGATGAAGTCCCTGGCGAATGAGTTCTTCGGAACGATGGCCGAGGGAGCAAGGAAGCATCACGAGGCTCATGCGTCAGAATATGATCTCATCGTTAACGGGATAAAGAACGAGACTGACCTGGCGGAACAGGTGGGGCTGGTGGAGCAGATGATCGCTCAACGCGTGAACGCTATCGTGATTGCTCCGGCGGATTCCAAAGCTTTGGTGACCGTGCTAAAGCGTGCCAAGGAGGCCGGCATTCTCGTAGTCAACATAGACAACAAGCTCGACGCAGAAGTCTTAAAGCAGGCGCAGCTCACGATTCCATTCGTTGGACCGGATAACCGTTCCGGTGCCCGGAAGGTGGGCGAAGTGCTGGCCAAGAGGCTTCAACCGGGGGACAAAGTGGCCATCATCGAAGGCGTTCCCACCGCTTTCAACGGCCAACAGAGGCGTCTCGGATTTGAGGATGCGATGAAAGCTGCGGGGATGAATGTGGTCACCGTGCAGAGCGGCAACTGGGAGATGGAAAAAGCGAATACGGTCGCGGCTTCAATCCTGAGCGAGCATCCCGACCTCAAAGCGCTGCTTTGCGGCAATGACAATATGGCACTGGGCGCCGTGGCTGCCATCCAATCCGCCGGCAGGAGTGGCAAGGTTTTGGTCGTCGGTTTTGATAATAT
>JBLNFC010000485.1:0-3601 GCA_050263355.1 Acidobacteriota bacterium | reverse complement strand
AGTCGTCGGGACCACGATGGGCAAGCGACAGGGTTGCTCGCTCCAGGATCTCCGGAGCAAGCGAGGCGTTCCGCGCCACAATGCCGACGATGCCGCACACAATATGTCTTCGGAAGTCTTTTCAAGATATTATGAGCCCCAGGTTTTGCGAAATAAATCGGGGATCAAGAGGTTCCTTCTGTTGTTCATCGGACGAAATCGCGCTGAAACGCTGTGCTGGCGTTGAGCGAAACCATTCCGCTATCAAGATCTGGCTGAAGTCTGTACATCGAGGCGCTGCAGAAGCCTACCGGCTCTGCTCGTGTCGGCTAGCGTTTTGCTTCCACTTCCATGCGCTAGCGACCATTTCTTTTAAGGTGCGCTTGGCTTTCCAACCGAGCATTTGATTGGCACGACTGGGATCTGCGACCAAAGCCGGAGGATCGCCTGGCCGACGCGGAACTATGTGGCGCCGTACAGCCTTGCCTGTGACTTCCTCGGTGGTTTTGATTACGTCCAGCACGGAGTTCCCTTCTCCCGTACCAAGATTTAGCGCGAAAGAAGACGCTTTCTGCGTTAAGTGCTGAAGAGCAAGGACGTGCGCCTCGGTGAGATCGTTCACGTGAACGTAGTCGCGGATACAAGTCCCATCGGGCGTGGGGTAATCGTCCCCAAAGACCGACAACTCAGGCCCGTCGCTGCTCGTGGCAGCCAGAGCAAGTGGAATCAGGTGTGTTTCTGGATCGTGCACTTCGCCTATGTCACCGTTCTCGTCGGCTCCTGCGGCATTGAAGTAGCGCAAGGTGCCACAGCGCAGACCGTAGGCACGCGCGTAAGCCTCGAGCGCGTTCTCGAAGAACAGCTTGGAAACGCCATAGGGGTTTATGGGCTGCCGAACATTGTCTTCCGTTATTGGCACCTTCGCGGGCCGCCCATAGACGGCGCAAGAGGACGAAAAGACGAAATACTGAATTCCGCGGTCGACGACCAGATTCAGCAAGTTGAGTCCAGCCTCAACATTGTTGCGGAAATATTTCCGCGGATTCTCGACCGATTCTCCAACATAGGCGTGCGCCGCAAAGTGCATCACGGCATCTACGCGGGTGATGGCTTGCTCAAGGACACTGCTGTCGGCAATATCTCCGACGATGAGTTCGAAATCGTTGGCAAGGAAACGACGCCCCGTGGAAAGGTTGTCGTAGATAAGCACGTCGAAGCCATGCCGCCGGAGAACGCGGGCTGTATGGCTTCCGATGTATCCCGCCCCCCCAACAACAAGTACTACCATTGGATCTCTTCCAGCGAGTCGCGCACCGATCTGTTCACGATAAAGGTTTTCGGCTCAGCACCAGGTATTGCGCTCCCAGCGGAACCCCTGCCAGAGATGGTTCCAGAATACGGAACCAGCGCAGGGCTCTCGGGAAGAAGAAACAGAAGTCAGTCCGTAGCACTTGAAATCCGTGGCGCTGGACGAGCTTTGCCGTCTGGGGCGGCGAGAGAGTGATTGCGTTGCGATCGAACGTACACTTGGACATTACGTACCGCGTGCCGGGATTCCAAGGATTGTTTTCCCAAAGCGCGAACAGACCTCCAGGGCGAAGTGCTCCATAGATGTGGCTAACAGCCTGGTCCCGTTCCGCCGGAGGAATGTGATGGAAAACACCATTGCAGTAGGCAAGGTCGATGTCTGCTGCCGGCGCATACTCTTCGAATGTGAAAAAACGGATGCCCTCGGCTTCGTGACGCGTCTTGGCACGCTCGATGGAACGGCACGATACATCGAGGCCAATCACCGATGCTGCAGGCAGCAACTCCCGCAATAGAATAGCGGTGCCGCCTATTCCGCAACCATAATCGAGAGCTGAAATGGGCTGAAAGCCTAGAAGACGCAGGCACCCGGCCAGCCAACGCACGCGTCCTTCAGCGAAGAAGTCCTTGCTCTCTCCGCTAACCGAGAGGGCTTGATCGAGATCAGACTCATAGCTGCTGACAAAAGAATCGAATTCGGCTGCCGGCATCATCGTCGACGCAAACCGAGAACGCTCAGGAAGAAACTGGAGAAAACGGTTTGCGCTCCCAGGATCAAGAATAGCGCAGCCGGGATGACAATGCGCATCGTGTGCGGATAATCCAAAGCGCCAAAGTGGCGCGCTTCCCAGAATCCAACCGCGTACATGGAGGTAGCGAGTCCACACAGGATCATAACCGCGCCCGCGAACAACCCTACTTCCAGTGTGATATAGCGAAAGAGCCTGTCCAGCAGGGGATCCGGCGGCAACAGCCCCTCCGAGATGGCGAACAACTTTGTGAATACGGCAAAGGCGATCGACTGAAATCCTAACAGGACAAACGCGGCTGCGTAGACCAGGGTGTGGACGTCGAGCGTCACATTTCCGACAGTGCGTGGCGCCCGAATTAACCAGATCCCGAGCGCGGTCCCAATGAACATCAACAGAAGTCCAGGGTGCAGAAACAACCAGCGCGGACTGTAGAGAAGAAAAAAGCGCAAAGTGCGCCAGCCATCGCGCCAAGTTCTCAGGTGAGGGGCACGGCTGCGGCCATCTGGCGACAGCGTTGTGGGCACCTCGGCGATTTTTAGGTTTAATAGTGTCGCCTTAACTACCATTTCGGTAGCGAACTCCATGCCTGTGGTGCGCAAGCCCATTCTCTGGAAAGCGTCTTTACGAAAGGCGCGCAAACCGCAGTAAAAATCCCCAACCGGGCTGCCGAAGAACATGCGGCCGATACGCGTCAAGGCCGGGTTCCCAAAGTACTGGTGCAAAGCGGGCATCGCATGCTTCTGGATACCGCCGCGAAAACGATTTCCCATGACCAGGTCGGCGCCGGATCGCAATTGGTCAAGAAACCTTGGGACGTGAAGGAAATCGTAGCTGTCGTCGGCGTCGCCCATAACGATGTAGTGGCCACGCGCTGCGGCGATGCCCCCCATCAGGGCATTTCCGTAACCCTTCGCTTTGATGTGAACGACGCGCGCGCCGAGAGCTTCCGCGATCTCGACAGACCCATCGGTGCTCCCATTGTCGGCAATGATGACTTCCCCGGCGATGTCGGCAGCCTCGATGGCCTGCTGTGCTTTTTGAATGCACGTGCCCACAGTCTCTGCTTCATTCAGACAAGGCATTACTACGGAGAGCTCCACTTCCGCCGCGTGCGGCAGTGGAACGACAAGAGCTTGAACCTCCAATTCCGACCTGAGCGCAACTGTCACGAGTTCGACTCCCGGGAATTGGTGTTGCTAGCCAGAGTTCTTGGGGCGAGTGTATCGGACAGAGTTGCGCGATTGGAGTGCTTTTCTTGAGACGTGGCTGTCCGGATCACCGCGCAATCAGGTGAGAAGTTGGGCAACTCAATACTTGTAGGCATGACCTCGGCGCAGCAAAGGACGCTCGAAATATTTCCATGAGAAGGAGGCGATTAGAAGGCTTGATCCGATTCCTAGTGCTCCGGCGCCGAAATCAACTGTGACGCCGGGCTGAGTGAACCTACGCCGCAACAAGCGATCGCAGAATTCAATCAAAGGAAGGTGGATCAGATACGTGCAGTATGCGGGCGTCCCGAGTTGCATGGGCCATCGGTAACAAAAGATCGCTCGAGTGCGTCC
>JBLNFC010000484.1:0-11471 GCA_050263355.1 Acidobacteriota bacterium | reverse complement strand
GATTGCGTTGTAGACGCTGGCGATAAACAATTCACCCGCTTGCACATGGTGATCGGGGTGCTGATCGTTGGCCAATTCTTCACCGCTATCGGTGTCATGGTCGCTATAGTTGGGTTCTACGAAGCTGTACTCGGGAAGAGTGCCGGTCTCGCAGTCTTTTAAGAATTGCGGGTAGGTGCCGAATAACTGCGGCTCATGTTGCAGCAGATTGACGACTTCCATGGTCGAGCTAGCCGTGTCGTAGTAGTAAAGCTTCGACGTGTGCTGGGCATTGATCATCCGCTCGTAAATACTCTTAAAGGGCTCCTTTATATAAAAGATGTCCATACTGACCTGGCCGAACGACGTGCCGTAGTGAGCGAAGGCTCGATTGCAGATCGTTGGACCTGGAATGGACGAGAACCAGCCATTGAAGACCGCAAACTCCGTGGCCAATGTCGTAAGGACGGGCAGTTTATCGGGAGTGAAGTAGTACAGGATTTTCTTCGAGTGATTTACATCCTCGCGCTGATGAAAATAGCTTTTTACAAAGCCCTGCATATTGGCCGTTCGTTTTCCGTCATCACCAAAAATTTGCAGGTCGACAGCGGGGAAGTGGTGATCGGGATCGGGATCAAGCTGTCCTTGAAATTCCGCAAGGGGTTGAACGGTGGCTGGGTTTCCATTGGAATCGGGATTGCTTTCGGTTCCGGTTAATCCATCGATACGCCCGTCCTGTTGCTTGAGGGCACCGAGCATGTGGTCGAACGAGCGGTTCTCCATCATGAGTACGACTATGTGCTTTAAATTGTCCAAGCCGGGAGGCATGGTGTGATGGCTCCTGTACTTTCCTGTTTGTCTTGCGCCCGAGGTAAACCACTAGCCTTAGCAAAGCACGTTAGAGGAGAGTGGACCTGCGTTGCCGTTGCCTTGCCCTGCATGGAACATTGCCGATCACAAAACTCGCGTGCGCACCCACTGCCGGCAAGAATCGTTCATTGCGTTTGTAGTTTTGGGAATGCGTGAGATAAGTGTGGGGCATTCTCGATCGGGATAACTCAGGGGTAGTAATCATTCGGCGCACGTTACATCTCTAATTGGCTTGAAGTGCTCAACTGGCAATGTCCATTTCGGACATGCTTTTTACACCGTGGAAGTTAGGCGCGAGGGGAAGTCGTGTCTGGTTAATTTACTCGCGATCACTGAAAAGTCAAGTTGTCAGTTTGGGATCATTCTCGCGCAGACGCAGTTTTCAGGGGATGTCGCTGCGGATTGAAATTTGTTCAGGAGTCCGGCGGGAGCATGATGGCGCGTTCATGAGCTCCCACCCAGTTTAGAGTAGTGGAACGAGATCAAATCAATTGATTCTCGCGTACCCCGTACGGCACAGAACCTCACTCGTTCTGCGCTTTGGGTTCTGCTTCCTTGCGGTGCATCTCGGCCTTCACGGATTGCGGAATGAATCTTCCGAGTTCTCCCTGAACCTTAGTTTTAAGCGATGAGGCGTAGATGTGGTCTTTCCCTGCCATTAGAGCCTTGAAGCCCTGTTCCGCAACGTCGCGGGGATCATTGGTGTATTTACCTTCTGTGCCGAGTTTCGTGTCGTCCATTCCAGCGCGATGGAAGAAATCGGTGTCGGTCGGGCCCGGCTGCAATACCGTGACTGTGACGCCCGTATCCTTGAGTTCGTTCCGGAGCGCCTGCCCGAATGACAGACCAAAGGCCTTTGACGCACCATAAACGGCCAACAGGGGAGCCGGCATAGTGCCGGCGATGGAGGATGTGATCAGCACCTTCCCACCGCCTCGAGCCGTCATTTCTTTAAGGACGCGCTTAGCCAGATGAACTGTCGACGTGACATTCAGTTGAATGAGCTTCAATTCCTCGTCCAGGTCGCTTTCGCGCGCGAAGTCGCCGTAGGCGCCAATGCCAGCGTTGATTGCGATCGCGTCAACAGGCCGCCCGGTAGACTGAATTTCCGCCCATAACTTCTCGACGCCATCGTAAGTCGAGAGGTCTGCTTCAACCGTTTTTACCTCAACTCCCAAACCAGAGAAGTCCGGAGCAGCGGTTTCGATTTTCTCACTGCCTGATGTGACCAGCAGGTCGTACCCATTTTCTGCAAATACCCGCGCCAGTTCGTAGCCGATACCACTGGATGCGCCCGTTACTACGGCAAATTTGTCGTGCTGTGCCATTCGTGCAACTCCTCTGTGCAATCTGCTGTTGAATTTTTAGTGCTCACTTTTAGTGCTCACTAAGGATGCCACCCAAAAGGGTGGGATGCCACCTTCAGCTGATCTATCGGGAGCACTCGGCCGGGCCCGACCACCAGAGCAAAAATGGTCGCAAGTACGGGCTCCTACAGGAAAGACCCTAGAGCTAGCCTGCCGTGTCCATGGTAGAAATGGCCTCGGAGACACGCTTCTGTTGCTCCATCAAAGACCGACGAGTTGGCGATAACGGAGTCATCGAGGCCCATCCCCTTTGCACTTTAGGCCTCCTGTAGGTTGGTGTACCAGGGCTGGTGCTCTGCTCATGATCCAGAACCGCTTCGACCGCCATCCCAAAGCCTCCCCACTGTTCAAGCTCAGGAGAAGACCGTCATGAAAAGAAGCGCCCCAGGAGCGCCCAATGCCGTCGTAGACGAACGGCCGCGTCAGAAGGCCAAGACGAACGGAAATGCAGTCGCCGTGGTGGACGAGCCCGGAGCTCCCGATCTTAGTGTGATCTTGGCCGGTCTACAGACCATGAGGGATGGCGACTTCTCTGTCCGTCTGCCGGGGTCCTGGACTGGTCTAGCCGGTAAAGTAGCCGACACATTTAATGAGATTGTCGCCGCTAACCAGCAAATGGCTGAGGAATTGAAACGTGTCGGCCAGGTGGTCGGAAAGGAAGGCCGCACTCGCGAGCGCACCAAGTTTCATGAATCTCGGGGCGCCTGGGGCGAAATGGAGGTCTCGGTAAACACGCTGGTAGAAGACCTGCTGCGACCGAATACCGAAGTGACTCGCGCGATTGCTGCTGTGGCCCAGGGCAATCTGACCCAGACGGTTCGATTGGACGTTGACGGGCGACCGCTCGAAGGTGAGTTCCTGCGGTCCGCTAACATCGTGAACACCATGATTCAGCAGCTCAGCGTATTCACTTCCGAAGTGACGCGCGTGGCTCGCGAAGTCGGAACCGATGGCAAACTAGGCGGTCAGGCGGTGGTGCCCGGCGTTGCAGGTACCTGGAAAGATTTAACCGATTCAGTGAATTCGATGGCCAGTAACCTCACGGGCCAGGTCCGAAACATTGCTGAAGTAGCAACCGCGGTGGCAAGCGGCGATTTGTCGCGCAAGATTACGGTCGATGTTCGCGGCGAAATTCTGCAGCTCAAAGAAGCGATCAACACAATGGTCGATCAGCTGCGGTCCTTTGCTTCCGAAGTGACCCGTGTTGCCCGCGAAGTGGGAACAGACGGCAAGCTGGGTGGCCAGGCGGTGGTGCCCGGCGTCGCTGGCACGTGGAAAGATCTTACTGACTCGGTCAACGCCATGGCTGGTAACCTCACGGCGCAAGTTCGAAACATCGCGGAGGTTACGACCGCCGTCGCTCGAGGCGACCTGTCGCGAAAAATCACCGTCGATGTGAAAGGTGAAATTCTCGAGCTCA
Organism: Acidobacteriota bacterium; assembly: GCA_050263355.1. Lineage (GTDB taxonomy): Bacteria > Acidobacteriota > Terriglobia > Terriglobales > Acidobacteriaceae > Gp1-AA122. Next base: position 7,835 of record JBLNFC010000484.1, on the reverse strand, counting down.
AAGAAACCATCAACACGATGGTGGATCAGCTCAATGCCTTCGCGGGCGAAGTGACGCGCGTGGCTCGCGAGGTGGGAACGGAAGGCAAACTCGGTGGTCAGGCGCAGGTGCCCGGTGTAGCCGGTACCTGGAAAGATCTCACGGATAACGTCAACTTTATGGCCGGTAACCTGACGGCGCAGGTTCGAAACATCGCAGAAGTTGCGACGGCGATTGCTGGCGGCGATTTGTCGAGAAAGATCACTGTCGACGTTCGCGGCGAAATCCTTCAGCTCAAAGAAACCCTAAACACGATGGTGGACCAACTCAACCGGTTCGCAGGTGAAGTGACTCGTGTCGCACGCGAAGTGGGCTCGGAAGGCAGACTTGGTGGTCAGGCAAACGTCCCGGGTGTAGCAGGAACCTGGAAGGACCTTACGGACTCGGTCAATTCTATGGCCGGCAACTTGACGGCGCAGGTGCGAAACATTGCCGAGGTGACGACGGCTGTGGCACGCGGCGACTTGTCACGCAAAATCACGGTCGACGTGAAAGGCGAAATTCTCGAGCTGAAAAACACGATTAACACGATGGTCGATCAGCTCAACGCGTTCGCCGGTGAAGTCACGCGCGTGGCCCGCGAAGTTGGAACAGAGGGCAAGCTTGGTGGTCAAGCGCAAGTACCTGGCGTGGCAGGTACCTGGAAGGATCTCACGGACAACGTCAATTTCATGGCCGGAAACCTCACGGCCCAGGTGCGAAACATCGCCGAGGTCGCGACGGCGGTCGCTCGCGGCGATTTGTCGCGCAAAATTACGGTCGACGTTCGCGGCGAAATCCTTCAGCTCAAGGAAACGCTTAATACGATGGTGGATCAGCTGCGGTCATTCGCGTCAGAAGTGACGCGCGTGGCCCGTGAAGTCGGCACCGACGGCAAACTTGGCGGCCAAGCGGTGGTGCCGGGCGTGGGCGGAACCTGGAAGGATCTCACTGACTCCGTGAACTCCATGGCCAGCAATCTGACGGGCCAGGTCCGAAACATCGCTGAAGTATCAACTGCTATTGCGAATGGAGATTTGTCGAAGAAAATCACGGTGAACGTCAGCGGCGAAATTCTGCTGCTCAAAGAGACCATTAATACGATGGTTGACCAGTTGAACGCGTTTGCGTCAGAGGTGACGCGCGTCGCGCGCGAAGTTGGTTCTGAAGGCAGGTTGGGAGGCCAGGCCAACGTGCCAGGTGTGGCCGGCACGTGGAAAGATCTCACTGATTCGGTCAACTCAATGGCGGGCAACTTGACTGCCCAGGTTCGAAACATCGCTGAAGTGACGACAGCTGTGGCTCGCGGCGACTTGTCCCGCAAAATCACAGTGGACGTGAAAGGCGAAATTCTCGAGCTCAAAAACACGATTAACACGATGGTGGACCAACTCAACGCGTTCGCCGGAGAGGTCACGCGTGTGGCTCGCGAGGTCGGAACGGACGGCAAACTCGGCGGGCAGGCTGCCGTGCCTGATGTTGCGGGTACGTGGAAGGATCTAACCGACAACGTCAACTTCATGGCCAGCAACCTGACGGGACAGGTTCGAAATATCGCCGAGGTGGCTACGGCGATCGCGAACGGCGACTTATCAAAGAAAATTACAGTCGACGTGCGCGGCGAGATTCTTCAGTTGAAAGAGACTCTCAACACGATGGTCGAGCAACTTCGGTCCTTCGCTGCGGAAGTAACGCGCGTCGCCCGCGAAGTGGGATCGGAGGGCCGTCTCGGCGGTCAAGCAAACGTGCCGGGTGTGGCCGGTACCTGGAAAGATCTTACCGACTCCGTGAACGCCATGGCAGGGAACCTGACTGCACAGGTCCGAAACATTGCGGAAGTTACTACTGCAGTGGCCCGCGGCGACTTGTCGCGAAAGATCACGGTGGATGTGAAGGGCGAAATTCTTGAGCTGAAGAACACCATCAACACCATGGTGGATCAACTCAATGCGTTCGCGGCCGAGGTGACGCGTGTTGCGCGCGAAGTGGGTACGGAAGGAAAGCTCGGCGGACAGGCACAGGTGCCCGGCGTCGCCGGTACGTGGAAGGATTTGACAGACAACGTGAACGTGATGGCGGCGAACCTCACCGAACAGGTTCGCGGCATTGTAAAGGTGGTCACGGCTGTCGCGAACGGCGTTCTTACGCAAAAACTGACGGTGAATGCGAAGGGTGAAGTCGCAGCGCTTGCCGAAACCATCAACAACATGACTGACACGCTGGCTACGTTTGCCGACCAGGTAACCACGGTCGCCCGCGAAGTTGGGGTCGAAGGCAGACTCGGAGGTCAGGCTAACGTCCCTGGCGCCGCTGGCACCTGGAAGGACCTCACCGGAAACGTAAACCTTCTGGCGGACAACCTTACGAACCAGGTCCGCGCGATCGCTGAAGTGGCCACCGCCGTAACGAAAGGTGACCTCACGCGTTCGATTCAGGTAGAGGCGCGCGGCGAAGTTGCGGAACTCAAAGACAACATCAACACGATGATCAATAATCTCCGCCTCACGACGGAGCGCAACACGGAACAAGACTGGTTGAAGACTAACCTGGCGCGGTTCACCGGCATGTTGCAAGGGCAGCGCGATCTGGGAACGGTCGGCCGGATGCTGCTTTCTGAACTTGCTCCCCTGGTCAACGCGCAGCATGGAATGATTTACCAGATGGAATCGGAAGGTTCCGGCAGCCTGGTTCTTCTCTCCGCTTTTGCCGGCGACGGAGAAGATGGCCGCCTGCGCCGGTTGGAATTAGGTGAAGGTCTGATCGGCCAGTGTGCTCTTGAAAAACGCCGGATGCTGATCGGTGACTTGCCGCCAGAGAGCACGGTTCCAATCCGATCGGGATTGTTCGAGGCCGTTCCACGAAACGTCATCGTCCTGCCAGTACTGTTCGAGGATCGGGTAAAGGCTGTGATTGAGCTGGCTTCTCTCAGTGTGTTCACGGCCTCCCATCTTTCATTCCTCGAACAACTCACCGCCAGCATTGGAATCGTGCTGAACAGCATCGAGGCCACGATGCAGACCGAGGGCCTGCTCAAACAGTCGCAACAATTGGCTGCCGAGCTTCAGGCGCAACAAAAAGAATTGCAGCAGACGAACGAGCAGCTTGCGCAGAAGGCGCAGCAGCTGGCTGAACAAAACGTTGAAGTAGAAAGAAAGAACCAGGAAATCGAGCAAGCTCGCCGTGCTCTGGAGGAGAAGGCGAAGGAGTTGGCACTCACCTCCAAGTACAAATCGGAATTCCTGGCTAACATGTCCCACGAACTGCGAACACCGCTGAACAGTATTCTTGTTCTAGGTCAGCAGCTCACGGACAACCCAGAAGGCAATTTGACTGCTAAGCAGGTAGAATTCGCTCGTACGATCCACGCGGCCGGCACTGACCTGCTCAACCTAATCAGCGACATCCTTGATCTCTCCAAGATTGAATCTGGCACGGTGTCGGTCGAAGCCGAGGAGGTGTTCTTCGCCAGTCTGTTGGACGCGATTGCGCGTCCGTTCCGGCACGAAGCGGAGAATAAGCACTTGTCGTTCGAGGTCCACACCGATTCGCACCTTTCGCGAAGCATGGTCACGGACTCCAAGCGCTTGCAGCAGGTGCTCAAGAACTTGTTGTCGAACGCCTTCAAATTTACTGAGCAAGGTGGCGTTCGACTATCCGTAGCGCCGGGCCCAACCGGTTGGAGCGAGGGTCATCCAATTCTTTCGAAGTCAGGTTCGGTGATTGCCTTCGAAGTGTCGGATACCGGTATCGGTATTCCAGGCGACAAGCAACGCATCATCTTCGAGGCGTTCCAACAGGCAGATGCTGGAACCAGCCGTAAGTACGGTGGAACCGGATTAGGTCTCGCCATCAGCAGAGAACTTGCGACGTTGCTCGGCGGTGAAATTCAACTACGCAGCACCCCAGGCAAGGGAAGCACGTTCACACTTTACCTGCCGCAAACCTACGTCGGGCCGTCAGCCCCGACGCTCCCAACGACAGACGGAAAACCGTTCAGTGCGCCGCTCCAGTTGGCGCGGCTGAACGTGACTGAACTGCCGACGGAGAAAATCGAGGATGACCGCGAGAACCTGCAACCGGACGACAATGTGTTGCTGATTGTAGAGGATGATCCGCAGTATGCGCAGATACTGCGCGACCTGGCGCACGACAAAGGTTTCAAGGTGCTAGTCGCAATGCGCGGTGCGGATGCGCTAGCCGTAGCACGCGAGTATCATCCTTCGGCAGTATCGCTCGACGTGTTCTTGCCCGACATGCTTGGGTGGACCGTGCTCAATCACCTGAAGCAGGATGCAGCCACCAGGCACATCCCGGTTCAGATGCTCACTCTCGATGAAGATCGCCACCATGGTCTCGCGCGTGGCGCCTTCTCCTTTATTACCAAGCCGACGAGCACGGAAGGACTCGAAAAGGCGTTAACCCGAATCAAAGAGTATTCGTCTTCGAGGCGTAAACGCCTGCTGGTGGTGGAAGACAATCCAGCCGAACAATTTACGATTCAAGAACTGCTCGGGTATGACGATATCGACGTGAAGGTCGTCGGCACGGGCTCCGACGCTCTCGACACAATTACCACGGAGCCATTTGATTGCGTGGTCCTCGACCTGCGCCTGCCGGATATGAGCGGCTTCGATGTCCTGGAGCGGCTCCGCAGCATTCCATGCGCGAGCGATCTGCCGGTGATTGTATTTACTGGCAAGGAGCTTTCACCGGAGGAGGACGCGCAGTTGCATACGCTGGCGCGAAGCGTGGTGGTAAAGGGCGTCGAATCGCCGGAACGATTGCTCGACGAGACGGCGCTGTTTCTGCATCGGGTGGTTGCTGATCTTCCCATCGAAAAGCAGAAGATGCTTGATCGTCTGCATCGTTCCGATGATGCGCTGGTCGGTCGCAAAGTGCTGGTGGTCGACGATGACGTGCGAAACATCTTTGCTCTCAGCAGCGTGCTGGAAAGACGTGGCATGACGGTTCTGACTGCGGGCACGGGCCGTGAAGCTATTGCGACGCTGGAATCGACTCCAGACATTGCTATCGTTCTAATGGACATCATGATGCCCGAGATGGATGGCTATGAGACGATGCAAGTGATCCGGCAGAACAGTTCATTCCGTAGGCTGCCGATCATCGCTCTGACTGCGAAAGCTATGAAGGGCGACCGAGAGAAGTGCCTGGAAGCGGGCGCGTCGGAGTACCTGGCAAAGCCCGTAAACACGGAGCAGTTGCTGTCTGCACTTCGCATGTGGTTACACCGTTAGGCGTGAAGTTGTCCGTTGTTTTGCGGTCGGATACGACAAAAGAACATGGGCGCTCAACAATCCGTCAACATCCTGATGGTGGATGACCAACCCGGGAAATTACTCAGTTATGAGGCCATCCTCAATCCCCTTGGGGAAAACCTCATCAAAGCGAATTCGGGGAGAGAGGCGCTGGAATGCCTCTTGAAGACCGATATCGCTGTGGTCCTCATGGATGTGAGCATGCCGGACATAGATGGTTTTCAGCTAGCCGACATGATCCGCGAGCATCCACGATTTCAAAGGACCGCGATTATCTTTATTTCGGCCGTACATCTTACCGACGTCGATCGTCTCAAGGGATATGAGCGCGGCGCGGTGGATTACATTTCAGTGCCCGTCATTCCCGAATTGTTGCGGGCGAAAGTAAGCGTATTTGCGGAGCTCTATCGCAAGAACCAGCAACTGGAGAGCCTGAATCGTGAACTGGAGCAGAGGGTTCTTGAGCGCACCGAAGAACTTCGGGAAAGCGAGGCGCAATTTCGCTCGCTGGCGAATTCAATCCCGCAGCTGGCGTGGATGGCCGATTCCAAAGGAAACATCTTCTGGTATAACCAGCGCTGGTACGATTACACGGGTACGACTTCGGATGATGTAAGAGACAGTGACTGGAAAATGTTTTTTCATCCCGACCACGTTGACCGGGTAGGGGAAAGCCTTGAACATTCCTGGAACACTGGCCAACCATGGGAAGATACATTCCCGTTGCGAGGAAAGGACGGCACATACCGCTGGTTTTTATCTCGCGCGGTGCCGATCTGCGATGCGATAGGAAACATTGTTCGCTGGTTCGGCACCAACACGGACATCACCGAGCGTAAACAAGCGGAAGAAGCACTGGTGAAATCGGAACGCTTCGCTGCAATGGGGCGTCTGGCGGGAATCATAGCTCACGAGATCAACAATCCGCTGGAAGCTATTTCTAACGCCTTTTTTCTGCTTCGGGATCACCCTTCCCTGGATGAGGAAGCCAGATACTACGCCAAACTCGCTGCGGAAGAACTCTCGCGTATCGCGCATATTACGCGACAGACTCTGAGCTTCTACCGGGAGTCTCAACGGCCGGTACCGGTATCCTTATCGGAGATTCTGGACAATGTAATCGAGTTGCAGTCACGCCGGCTTCGCTTGAACGGGATCTCGGTGGATAAACGTTACAGAAGTTCGGCTGTGATTCAAGGATTCCCGGTGGAACTCAAGCAAGTTCTCCTCAACATCATCGGCAATGCAGTTCAGGCGATGCCACAAGGCGGTCGTTTGAGGGTACAGCTATTCCAGTCCAGAGAACGGCGTACCGGTCGTGAAGGAATGAGAATCTCTGTCTACGATACGGGCGACGGCATACAACCAGAGCACGCGAAAAAGATATTCGAGCCATTCTTTAGCACGAAGGAGACGAAAGGCACCGGTCTGGGTTTGTGGATCAGCAAAGGCATCATTCAAAAGTACGAAGGCAGCATACGATTTCGAAGCATGCGGTTGGGAAAAGGACACCTGACATGCTTTTCCGTTTTCATACCCGCGGCAATTGTCCCCCAGACTACCCCAGCGGCGGCTACTCAGTTCGCATAGGACTCATATAGATATGGCGGCAATAGAGGCGATGGTGAAGAACAAATTTGTGATCCTGTGCGTTGACGATGAGGAGAATCCTCTGGTCTTGAGAAAGTTCCTGCTGCAAAAGGCAGGTTATGAAGTGATCACGGCCAAGTCAGGACTGGAAGCCTTAAAGATCGCCAGCTCGGAGGCAATCGATCTCGTGCTTTCAGATCACCTGATGCCTGGTATCACGGGCACGGAACTCGCTCGACAGATGAAGCTGGCACATCCAAAGCTCCCAGTGGTGTTGCTTTCTGGTATGAATGAGATTCCAACAGGCGCGGACGCCGCTGATCTGTTTCTGAGCAAAGTGGAAGGACCGGACCGATTGTGCCAGGAAATTGCAGCGGTCCTGAATGGATCACCAAGGGGAGCAATCTAGAAACTTGCGCCATGCGGCAGGATCTACGCCGAGGTCGAAGCTGGCGTTCCTCACCTAATCCCACCTTTATTAGATGGTATGCTTGACTCCTAGCACTGTCGCGGAGTTGTGATCTTAGTCATGTCTGATCCAAACGTTCCAGATACTCCATCCTCAACTGAATCCAACGAGTCTTTCGGAAACCTCCTTTCGCAATTTGAGCGCAGCCATCTGCTGCAACGATCGGAGGGCACGCGGGAAGGAACAGTTGTTTCCGTTTCCGCCGACTCAGTGACAGTTGACGTCGGCCTCAAGACAGAAGGCAGTCTGCCGATCTCCGAGCTCCAGGCCAAAGGCAAAACTGTAACTGCCGGAGACAAGTTGCAAGTCACCATTCGCGGACGCGATCCGGAAGGCTATTACGAATTGACCCTGAGCAAATCTGCGCGGCCAACCGATTGGGCGGCTCTGCAACGCGCTTACGAGAGCAAGACCACAATCGTCGGGACGGTGACGGCGGTCGTAAAGGGAGGGTTGAGCGTGGACGTGGGTGTCCGTGCGTT
>JBLNFC010000483.1:0-4342 GCA_050263355.1 Acidobacteriota bacterium | reverse complement strand
CCTGAACGCCCTCGCGGTCGTCGCTGCCTAAGTCGTATTTGAAAGTGTTGTTGCCGGCGCTAAGGAGGCGCAGCTTCTCCCAGCCCCGCGCGCGAGCGTGGGCGCGGAGAGTCGGGAGATCGGCGGCAGCGACAACAGCGAAGTCTAGATTCTGAGCGAGATGATGAGCGACACCATTCGCACCGTCGAGCCAGGCGGTACACATGGGGCAAGCCTTAGTCTGCCTTTTTCCGAACATGAAGTGGTAGATGACGAGCGAGCGATTGGGTTTGGTGAAGAGTTCACTCAAGCGCACAGGGCGCGCCGGCGCGTCACCAGCGTTGAGGTCACGTGGACCCTCTTCAAATTTATAGTCCTGAATTGGAGCGCCTTCAGGAAGATGGCGGCGCAATTCAGCGACGCGTTCGCGCTGACGCATGAGCTCGATCTCCGCCAGCCGAAGCTGCTCGCGCTTGGCGAGATACTCGGACGACTCATTCGTTAAATTGGTCTGCCGGAACGCTCCATCAACGATCGTGTTTACCATCGCTCTTATCTCCACGTGCCATTTTCTCTCCCGGAGCCGGAAGACGCAACCAACGGTTCGGGGAGCTGAGTTGGCAGCCAAGTTGAGATTACTTCCGAGTCGAGCGTGACTCGTCAAACATAAGAACTAAACTTTTTTCTGGACCCTTTGTCGAATTCCGGTCTCGCGGTTCGTCGTTATAGTGAAGGCGGGGCAACTAGCCCAGCCGAAGACCATTTTTAGGAGACGACATGCCGAAATACCTGGTTGCTATTCACCGCCCCGACAACTATGACCCGTCCGCAGAGGGCGAAGCGATGGTTCGCGATATCTCATCGCTCAACAAGGAAATGATCGCTGCTGGTGTCAGGAGTTTCGCTGGCGGCCTGGGCAAGGCAATGTCACTGCGGGCGCAGACGAACGGCGAGGTGCTTCTCACCGACGGCCCGTACCTCGAGACCAAGGAGCACGTCGGCGGTTTTTGGATACTCGAAACCGCAGATCTGGACGAGGCGCTAGCGTGGGGGCGCAAGGCCGTTCAAGCGTGCCGCGCGCCGGTCGAGGTGCGAGAGATCTTCCAGAAGCCGACCGCCGCAAAGAATTAAGCAGTGCGGCGACAGCGAACTGGCGCTCCGCAGTGGCGTCTTTGAGACTGGGCTGGCGACAGACTTAAACCAACGAAGAAATACAATTGAGCGGTGACGAGCGCCGCACGGCACGCGATTCAAGGCCGCTAAAACCCGATTCCGATATATACTTCGTCGCCCTTTCGCGGCGGGAGTACGGAGTGGGTATAGCTGCCTCACCGACCATGGCCTCCAACGCGACGCAAGTCGGCGAACGCACTCGGCGCATCGTCGGCTTGCGCCTGTTACCCTTCGTTTTCATTCTGTACATCGTCAACTACATAGATCGCACCAACCTGGCCTACGCGGCGTTGGGCATGTCGCGCGAGTTGGGGTTCAGCGACCACGTGTTTAGCCTGGGCGCAGGAGTCTTCTTCGTCAGCTACCTTGCCTTGCAGATTCCGGGCGCTCTGCTCGTAGAGCTCTGGAGCGCACGCCGGATGATATCGGCCACCATGATTGCATGGGGCTCACTCACCGTGCTGACCGCGCTGGTGCACACGCCGTCGCAGCTCTACCTGGCGCGTTTTGTGTTAGGCGCAGCCGAGGCGGGCTTTTTCCCTGGCGTAATCGTCTATCTAAGCCACTGGTTCATTTTCGAAGACCGCGCCAAGGCAACCAGCAACTTCATGGGCGCTATTCCGCTCTCCGCGGTGCTGGGATCGCCGCTAGCGGGCTGGATTCTGGGCCGCGCCTGGCTCGGCTTTGCTGGATGGCGCTGGCTGTTTGTCGTCGAGGGAGCGCCGGCGATTCTTCTGGGAGTCGTCGCCTTCTTCTTTCTCACCGATTGGCCACGTGAAGCCGCATGGCTCGCCCCCGAGCAGCGGCAATGGCTGGAGCAGAAACTTAGAGAGGAGACACCGCCTTCCAGAACGGCCATTACCGTGTGGCAGGCGATGCGCTCGCCAATTATCGTGTGGATGGCTGCACTCACCTTTCTTGCCTACATCGGCCAGTACACATTCGTCTTTTGGTTTCCCACCATGCTGAAGCGGCTGAGCGGTTTCACCGACATGCGCGTTGGGATGCTGGGCGCTCTGCCGTTTCTGGCCGGTTTCCTGGCGATGCAGTTCAATGGCTGGCACTCCGACAAGCAGGCAGAAAGACGCTGGCACTCTGCCATCCCACTGTTCGTTGCCGGAATCGCCTATTTCTTCCTCTCCATTCCGGGCCACTCGCGCTTGCTCACGATGGCTTTGTTCACGGTCGCGGGTGTCCTCACCGCCTATCTTTCCACCTTCTGGGCGATCCCCACTCAGATATTGAGCCATGCGGAAGCAGCTACCGCGGTTGGCCTGATCAACTCGGTCGGCAGCATAGCCGGGTTTGCCGGTCCCTACATCTTTGGGTATGTGTACACCCGCACCGGAGGGTCATTCTCTTTGGGACTAAGGTTTGTGATGTTCGCGGTGCTCGCCGCAGGATTGATGATTCTGCGAATTCCGAAAACGTCGAAAACTGCGAACCAGACCTGAGTTACGCTGGAGAGCGCCAAAGTCCCGAGCGGATCGTCAGCTACTCGGAAACGACCGTTCACTTCCAGCTCGCCCGCTCGCTGATGTTGGTTTCAGAACCTGTTCGATGCCAGGCGGAAAATCGCAGGCTGGCGAATTGAGTACAACGAAGAACGTCCGAACAGCAGTCTGGGATATCGGACACCAAACGAGTTTGCCACAGCGATGAGGGCGGCTGAGGCCGGCTCCGCTCTGTTGGGTCCACCGTCCTCAGTCGCAAACTCGGAAGCGTGAACTGTCGTATGATCTCGTGCGCGAAGGATGGGGGCAGATCAGAAGGATGGGGCAGGTCAGAAACTCTCGATGAATCCGTTCTACGGGACGGCTGGCCGAATGAATCACACGGGCACTTCGCTGGCCATCGCCTAGGCTTCTAGGGCACAACCCGAAAACTGGCTGCCGTTAATGCTCGTCACTAATCGACTCGCTTCTGAGCAGCCAAAGACCGGACACCGCAGAGAATAGCGACATCCCGATAGGTAGCAACGAACCAAAGAAGACTTGATCCCGAGAGGTTTGAAAAATTGCTGTCCGGTAGTGGTTTACCCAAATGTAAATAGATATTGTAATTAATACAGTCAGCAACCCAGAAACCGCTAGTAACAGGAAGCCCCTAAGATCCCAACGATCAGTGAAAATCGTTAAAGCTAGTCCCAGTACCCCCGAACTTACTAGTGCGCCGAGAAGCATACCAAGCCCAAGCGTTAGAAGTGGGAATTCCGGTCGGTCGGCGAGCGATGGTACGAGCTTGCGCAAGATGCGATCCCATACGAACATACCGGCCATCACTCCAACGAACGCAGTTGGCCAAGCAAGCGGGGCAACAAGGGCTGCACCAATGTATCTAATGCTCGATGATAAGAGCTTCGGCGTAATCCATCGCCGAGAACGAGCTAACACCAGCCCTAGTGTGGGTCCCATAACGAAAATGATGCCCATTGCCCAAAAGCCAAATCCCAGATTCTGCGCGCTAAACAATAGTCTCATTCCGAGTAGACCCGCAAGGAAACCGCAGCAGAAAAAAGCAAGCACGACTTTGGATTTTGCAGTCATATTGGAATAGCTCCAAACCCTTAAACAGGAGTCTCTCGGCTATTTCGGTTCTTCCTCCGGATCTCAACCTGTGGAGCGGTCAAATCCTCCGGCTTACCTCCGGGCAGACTTGTGCCTGTCGTGGAGTTGTTCTCTTGGCCCGGCTGGTAGCTGAAAATGTCTAACGCTGGAAACGCTGGTCGGCTCCCTTCTGACTCGATCCCAACTTGTCCGCTCGAAGTAACGTCTATAGGTCCAATTGCTGCTGAATATTGCCGCTAGCGTCGGTAACCACTCTGGCAGTCCCCAATGGTCAGAGAAGTAATAATGCACCGTTCCGCTCGGACGATCCACCCTCGCAACCCGCTGCCCGTTGAAATAGACATACTGCTCGGCTACATTGCTCGCAAGATCGCTCTCTGAAACCGCGTCACTGCCTATTCCTGTCCAGTACAACGTTCCCGTAGAGCCATTCGCTCTCTTCACGCGTTTTCCGTCGCCATCGTAAGTGTAAGTCCAAGCCCCATCGACCTGGGAAATGCGGTTCTCCGGATTATAGGTGTAGCTGTGCAGTCCATCGCTCGTCAGATTTCCGGCGGCATCATAAGAATATCCGGTAAGACGATTTGTCACAGTGATGCACGCCAAGAATGACACTCATATAG
>JBLNFC010000482.1:0-4728 GCA_050263355.1 Acidobacteriota bacterium | reverse complement strand
TCTTCTTCCTTCATTCGCGCGTAGCCCAGCATGAACCCCGCTCGCTCTGGTCGTTTCGAAAAATACCGCGCGATGCCGTAGATCCGAACTCCGCGCTTCGCGGCATCAGCCATGACGGCATGTTCCGCCACTTTTCTGTGGGGCCAGAGCACCACATGCGCTCCCGAGCCTTCGCCAGTTACGTCCACCCGGCTTTCCAGATATTTGGCGATACTTTCCAACAGTACCTGGCGTCTGAGTGCGTTCACTCGCCTTGACCGGCGCAAGTGGCGCTCGTACGCTCCTGTTGCAATGAACTCTGCCAGCGTCTCCTGCTCCAATGTCGCCGTATGCCGATCGCACAGCCACTTGGCGGCGGTTAGAGCGCATACCAAGGTCCGCGGTGCAATAAGATATCCAATTCGAAGTGCGGGAAAAATCGTTCGCGAGAATGTGCCCACATAAATCACTCGCCCTTCGCGATCCAGCCCCTGCATAGACTCCACCGGACGCCCTTCGTAACGAAACTCTCCGTCATAGTCATCTTCGATGACCACGGCTCCCGCGCGCTTGGCCCACTCCAGTAGTGCCATTCGGCGCCCCACCGGAAGGATTGTCCCGGTAGGGAACTGGTGCGACGGCGTCACGAAGGCCAGCCGTGCACGCTTCGGAAGCTTCGCAGGAATCAGCCCATCCTGATCGACTGGTACAGGGTGCAGTCGAGCTCCAGCGGCCAGGAACGCATCCCGTGCTCCCTGATAATTCGGATCCTCGATGACGGCGACATCTCCTCGCTCCAACAGTACGCGTGCCGCCAAGTCGAGTGCTTGTTGCGATCCATTAACGATGATCACCTGCGACGCTTCGCAGATCACCGCGCGCGATCGTCGCAGATGTTCCGCGATCGCCTCGCGCAAATCGAGGCTCCCCGAAGGGGAGGTATAGTCCAGCATCCGCACGGGCGCATTACGCGACCTGCGCGTCAAAATTCGTTGCCATGTCTCAAAAGGAAATCGTTCCACCGGGGGACGCCGGTAAGAAAAGTCATAGCGCAGGATTTTTCCAGACGTGCCTTCCGTCGGAACCTTCGAAGCCGCTGCTTCGGCCGAGGCCCCGAATCGCGACAGTCGGACCTTCGTCGCTTTTCGTGCTACCTCCGCGCGCGAAGCGGTGAGACCTTCGCAGACATAGGTTCCGGATCCGTGGTGCCCTTCTACGAAGCCTTCAGCCAGCAGTTGGTCGTATGCAAGCAACACCACCGTGCGGGAAACGTGCAGTTGGTCGGCCAGGTCACGGCTCGAGGGCAAGCGCTCGCCGGCGTGCAGACTCCCCACCAGAATCGCCTCCCGCATCCAGTGATAGATTTGCCGCGACAGCGGTTCGCCAGCCTTCGAAAGTGGTATCACAAAAGGCACTGTGAGTGGTCATTTGTAGATACCACAAATCATGCGATTGTGGAACTGTGAAGCGTGTAATCTCGATGCTCGTGCTCTGCGTGGGCCTGCTTGTCGTTACGCTCCCCGCGACCGCACAACATTGCGGCACACTAGTAGTTCGCAAAAAAGGACGCGTCAAGGCGATGCATGGAAAAGCCTATAGGCGACGGCATTCGCGGCGTATTTCTGCGCCATCCCGCAGTCAGCCTCGGGCCAACGTCCCGCCTGTAGCTGGAAACGAAATCGAATTACTACATCTATTCGGGAGAAACAATGAAGGGAACTGAACGCACTCAGCTTCGTCGGCTGCCCAACCGCGGCTCGCATGACATCGAAAGCATTCATGGCATCCTCGACCAGGCATTTCTCGCCCATGTCGGCTTCAATGTGAATGGCCAGCCCTTTGTCATTCCAACCCTCTTCGGCCGCGACGGGGAGAAGCTATACCTGCACGGCTCCGCGGCCAGTCGGATGCTGCGTGAACTCGAGACCGGTGTGCCCGCGTGCCTGACTGTGACCCTCGTCGACGGCCTTGTGCTGGCGCGTTCCGCTTTCCACCACTCTATGAACTATCGTTCTGTGGTTGCCTTCGGTACCGCTCGCAAGATCGATGACCCGGAAAGGAAAGCCACTGCGCTTCGCGTCATTTCCGAGCACCTGCTCGAGGGCCGCTGGGCTGACGTGCGCGAACCCAGCGAGAAGGAGTTGAAAGCTACCGCTGTCCTTGAATTCACTGTTGATGAGGCCTCGGCCAAGATTCGCACCGGGCCGCCGCTTGATGACGAGGAAGATTACGATTTGCGCATATGGGCCGGTATCGTGCCCATGCAGCTGACTCGCGGCACTCCAGTGTCGGACAGCCGAGTTAAACCTGGCGTAGAAGTCCCGCGCTATGTTCGAGGATCCGGAATCTAACTTTCGACGCGCTGCCGCAAGGTCGAACCATTCCAACCTGCGCTTCATTTTGCGCCAGTCTCTACTGTTTGCCCGCTTGGAGCCTGGCTCACGCTGAAGCTGGTCCAGGGATAAGCATCCATGTCTCGCTGCAGAGCCTTTTGCCAACCGTACTCCCGATGCGCGGTCAAATGTTCTGCCGCCTTAAAGTTTTTTCCGCACGCATGACCCGCAGCGGCGGTGAACGTCATATTGGCGATCATGCCGGCGTCAGCAGCCTTGTTCTGAACCGCGCCGGCTGTAGCATAAGGCCCCACCCACCCGCTGGAACCGCGTGGTGAAAGATCAATGTGGCCATCGAGAGTACGTTCGTCCGCATCTTCTTTCTTTTCGAATGTGTCGTAGTGATCCGCAAGGAATCGCTGGGCAGCGGGCACGTCGATCTTCCCCTTGTTCTCCGCCATCAACTGCTCCCAGCGCGCGTGCCGGGCAACCGAGCTTTGCCCCAGATCCTTAGGATTGAAGTCAGTCTCCTCGCGGATGAGTTTCTCGTTAATGGGAAAATTTGAGCCAACGAAATATCCGTCCGTCGTGCGCTCCAGCGTGACGTTCTTTAACCCCAGCTCCAGCCGTCCGATCTCGTTCTTGCGACTGTCGGCCAGCAGCCATGTATTGGCATATCCGCCGTTGTTGCCGTCCTTCATGATGCGTGTGAAATCGTCGATCGAGGCCGAGTACTGCGCCGCCTTGCGCGCCCGCACGAACTCCGGAATACCGGCGGTGTCGAATCCGGAAAAGTGGCTGATCGTGGTTTCGGTGATCGCCATTCCCGCAGCATTGAGAACGAAGTCGTCGCCGCTGTGAATTACTCCCGGTAGGCCGTCCATCAGCAGGCGATGTCCGTTGGCTGGCGTGATATCGAAGATGATCGTCCAGCGTTCCCCTTCGAGATAGGTCGACCAGTTGTTATGCGCGATCACCACCTTGCCATCTTTCGTATAGCTGCCCGTCGCGACAAACGCGCTGCAATGCTCAGGCACTATGAGCTTTGCCGCCTTGCCATGCTCCTTATCATATTGCGTGTTGTAGTAGCCCCACTCCGTTTCGGCGTTCAGGCCCACCACGTCCCAGACGTCAATTTTGACGCCGTGAGCCGCAGCTCCGTCAGCGATCCCCTGTAACTCCTCGCGGTATTCCTGCTCGATGTGCGGCCACATCATCGTCTGTGCCGCATCGCGAAAAAACGACCAGTCCTTCTTATAGTCATGCTTGGCTTCGAGCACGACGACCTTCAGCATGTCGCTAATTTCGGGCGCCAACAAATAGCCGTTCTGAAATCCGATCTCATGCGGCGTGCCTTGCAGGTGCACGTAGGTCCAGCCATCTTTCTCCGGAAGACGGAACGCGCCTTGCAACTCGCTTGGAGTGCTGGCGGCGCGGGGAGAAGAAGCGGAAAAGATCGGTGAAACAACCGTAACTGAAGCGAGCGCAAACAAAGCCGCTAGTATTCTGCGCACGAATCACACTCCTGGACGTGAGGTCAGGGAATTCTAACAGAGCCCCCAGACGGGCCTGGAAACCGCACGAGCCTTCGCAAGTTTGCATGCACTCGCGAGTTCCGCACTTGCCCCAGCTTCTTGCCCCATTCGTACACAGCCGAAACCCTTCTCAGCATCTAATGTGGAATGGATTTCGGACGGGGTGTGCGGCTCATTGCAGTCGGACTATTTCTTGCTCTGCTTCTCTACATTGCCTATGTACTGAGGACGGCACTGCTGCTTATTTTCGTCAGCATTGTCTTTGCTATCATCTTCAATCCCATCGTTCATTGGATTGAGCGATGGCATATACGGCGCTGGTCCCCCGGGCGCGGGGCCGCCATTCTGATCTTCGTAGGCTTGGTCCTGACCGGAATAACTGTGTTTGTCACATTTGCCGGAGCGCCGATCGCGCGCGATAGCGAGGAATTGACGCGCGACCTTCCGCAAAACGTCGAGTCGGTGCAGCGCCGGCTGCGGTCTTTGCCGTTCGGCAACGCCATTGCCAACCGCGTAAACGAAAATGAAATGCGGCAGTGGATCCAGGCAGGTGCGCAACGCGTGTTTGGCCTTTTGCGTGGCGTGATGAGTGGCGTCATGGCTCTGTTCACGCTCGCACTGCTGACCGCGTATTTCATGCTCGACGGCGGCCGCGCCTTCCGCTGGGCTATGTCCTTGGTGCCTGTGGATGTGCGGGACCGATTGTCGGCGACTTTGCAGCGCGGTGCCCGAAGGATGCAGCGATGGCTTTACGGACAGCTCACACTCATGCTGATTCTGGGCTCGGCAACCGCCTTAGTCTTCGGTCTGCTGGGGGTGCGCTATTTCTATGCTCTAGCTGTCTTTGCCGGTATCGCCAACTTTGTCCCCGTGCTCGGTCC
>JBLNFC010000481.1:0-3543 GCA_050263355.1 Acidobacteriota bacterium | reverse complement strand
GCCGGTTTTGTCGCGGGAGGTTCCATCCTGTACTTTGCCCTGATCGGCTTTGCTCAACTTCTGCCGATTCCTAAGCATCTGCCCATCGACCGTTTTTTTGACACACCGCGCCAGGCGATGTTGATGTCGATCTTTGCCGTCACCATGGCGCCCCTCATGGAGGAACTCTTCTTCCGCGGTTTCCTGTATCCAGTTCTGACGCGCCGAATCGGGATGGTGGCCAGCATCCTGCTCACTTCTGTGGCGTTCGGTTTTCTGCATGGAGCTCAGCTTAAGTATTCCTGGGCCGTTCTGGTTATTTTCCTGGTAGGAGTTGTATTGACCACGGTACGAGCTCTGACCAAATCTGTGGCAGCCAGCTTCCTTGTGCATGTGGGATACAACGGTACGCTCTCGATACTGTTGTTCGTTGCGACCAGCGGATTTCGCCATCTGGAGCGCTTGAACCAGTAAGAGAACCTTGAGAGGCCAGCTTGCCCATATCGCATCACCCCTCAGAACAGACGCGCTCGCTCCCGTGTTATCGTAGATTTTCATGCCAAACGCCCGCCAGGAACTAGTTCGTCTGCTGGCGCAGAAGTCTTTTCGGCTGGGCGAGTTCAAGCTCTCCTCCGGCGGGACCAGCGACTACTATGTTGACTGCCGGACTTCAACCCTTGATGCCTTGGGATCGCGACTCACGGGGGAAGTCTTCCTGGAAGAGATCCGAGCGCGCGGCTGGAGGCCTCAAGCCGTGGGCGGTCTCACGATGGGAGCCGACCCGATCGTCGTCGCCGTCGCGGTGGTGAGCGGTGAAATAAGTGGATTTCTGATTCGCAAGAGTGGGAAAGAGCACGGCACCGGGCAGCGTATAGAGGGCTTTCGGGAGAAAGGCGCGCGCGTTGTCATCGTCGACGATGTCTGCACGACGGGAGCTTCGACTATCCAGGCCATCGAGGCTGCGCGCGAGTTCGGATTTGAAGTAGTGGGCGTTATGTGCCTGGTGGAGCGGGAAGAAGCCAAAGGACGGCCCAACGTGCAGGAGGCGGCGGGCATCGCGCCCTTCGTTTCCATCTTTCGGGCGAACGATGTGCGGCAGGAACATGTGCGGTTGAATCCGGATGCGGTCCCTGTCGGCACGTCGGGTATATCCGGAGGGTGCGAGTTGTGTGGTCAGCCGGCTGTCACCAATGTCCCGAGATCGCGCTGCGCCGCCCACCAAGTGTAACCAGAGTTTCGAGTTCGGGATCCAGGTTCCGATTCAGCTACAGTTTCGCCGTATACGTCCGGTTTGTTGTTCCGAGCACAGCGACGTATCTAGATCTTGAATACGAGTCCACCAACGAGCAAGGACTAGCGACAACGACCAAATGATTCACACACTTGAATGGACCGACGCGGGTGTTCGCTTCATAGATCAAACAAAGCTGCCTAGTGAAGAAGTCTACGTCACGTGCAAGACGCACGAGCAGGTAGCGGATGTCATTCGCAACATGGTCGTACGTGGAGCCCCCGCCATCGGCGTAGCCGCCGCGATGGGGCTCGCGCTGGCCGTGAAGAACTCGAAAGCCGACACCGTTGGCGCTCTGAAGAAAGATTTCGATGAAGCTTGTGAACTTATCGGGAAAACGCGCCCTACAGCCGTGAACCTGTTCTGGGCCATTCGTCGCATGCAAGAAAAGTTGGAGCGGGCACGCATCCAGCCCATCGGGCACATCAAACAGACTTTGATAGAGGAAGCCAAGCGCATCCACGCGGAAGACATCGCCGCGAACCAAGCCATGGGACGCCATGGTGCAACATTAATGCCGTCCAGCGGTGGAGTGCTGACGCACTGCAATGCAGGCGCTCTCGCGACTGCAGGATATGGAACAGCGCTCGGCGTGATTCGGGCCGCGGTTGAGCAGGGTAAGAAGATTCATGTCTATGCCGACGAGACCCGGCCATTTCTACAGGGTTCGCGCCTGACGGCATGGGAACTGATGAAGGATGGAATCCCGACCACCGTCATATCCGACAACATGGCAGGCGCCATGATGAAACAAGGAAAAATTGGCGCAATCGTCGTGGGGGCCGACCGCATCGCAGCCAATGGCGACGTTGCCAACAAAATTGGCACCTACACGGTGGCTGTCCTCGCTAAAGAAAATGGAATTCCTTTCTACGTTGCGGCGCCTTTCTCAACCATTGATCTGGAGACGCCTGACGGAAGCAAGATTCCCATCGAACAGCGCAATCCCCGCGAGGTTAGCCATATTGCAGGCAAGCAGATGGTTCCGGACGGAGTTGAAATTGAGAATCCCGCCTTTGACGTAACTCCGGCGAAGTACGTAGGTGCCATTATCACCGAGCGCGGCATCGCAAAAGCGCCTTACACAGAGTCCCTCTCCCGATTAGCGGATGCCGCCTCAGTCGGCGCCGAGACTTAGAAGGTGCTCACCGCTGCGCTCTAAATTTCTAACCTGCGCTCGACCACAAGCATCCAAGATCGATTGCTGATTGCTGATTGCTGATTGCTGATTGCTGATTGCTGATTGCTGATTGCATGAATCGAATTGTCGAATCCCAACTCAGCTTCGAAAGCGGCGGCAGGGCGATTCGGCTTGATTGTTACGCGCCCGAGAACGACGGCCAGCGCTTTCCGGCAATAATCGGATTGCACGGCTCTGGTGGAGGATATCCGCTGGTAATGGTGCCGGGACGTGTGCTCGCCGCACAAGGTTTTGCCGTCTATGTGCTGCACTATTTCAATCGCACGGATACAAGTTGGGTATCCGACCGTGCCACCATCCTGCGTCATGGTCCTGCATGGGTGAAGACCGTGTGGGACTCGGTCTCTTTCGTTGGCGAGCAACCGCACGTCGATCCAGAGCGCATCGGACTGCTTGGCTTTTCGCTGGGAGCCTATCTCTCACTGGCAAGCGCTTCCATTGATCCGCGTATAAAGGCGGTGGTGGATTTCTTCGGCGGATTCCCTAAAGAAATGAAGCTGTTCATGCGACGCTTCTGCCCCGTACTGATCCTGCATGGCGAAGCTGATGATACGGTTCCGGTTTCCGAAGCCCACTACATTGCGCAGCTAGCCGAGAAGAAGAACGTTCCTTACGAGTTGCAGATCTACCCGGGCGCGGGACATGGCTTCACGCCGGAGATCATGGCCGATGCTAGCCAGCGCACGCTGAACTTTTTGCGGAAGTACCTCAAGCAAGCTGCAATTTGATAACTTCTTAGTCTGGCGATCCGCTTGAATGCAGAATCTATCCGCGCGCTGTTCGACGACGTCAAGGAAGGCAAGGTCACGCCCGACGAAGCCGTCCAACGTATGCGGCACATGCCCTTCGAAGATCTTGGTTTTGCCAAGATCGATCACCATCGGGCACTGCGAAACGGCATGCCCGAAGTTATCTTCGGACAGGGCAAGACTCCCGAACACGTCGCCGGAATCTTTCAACGCCTTGCTGAGCATGGCAATAATGTCCTCGCCACCAGGACATCGGAAGAACAATTCGCGGCCGTGCAGAACCTCGTTCCTGCCGCCGAGTACCGCGTGCAAGCCCGTGTAAT
>JBLNFC010000480.1:0-7848 GCA_050263355.1 Acidobacteriota bacterium | reverse complement strand
CCGTTGACGCTGGATTCGCCCGCCCCGAGATCATCCAGCAGGATCCCGATCTTGCAGCTCTGCACGGAGATCCCAGCTTCACCAAGGTTGTGGATAAAGCCGACAGCACGGCCCATCCCTGCGCCCACCAGGCCGAATATCGCCAGTTTGATTTCTGGATTGGCGAATGGGACGTGGTCTCGACGCAAGGGCACGATCCGGCCGGCACCAGCAGCATTCAACTCATCCTGGATAAATGCGTTCTCCTCGAGAATTGGACCGGAGGCAGCAGCGGTAAGAGCTTCAATCATTACGATACGACTACGAAGAAGTGGATACAGGACTGGGTCGACAACCAATCCAACAGCGTTCACTTTGAAGGCGCGCTCGAAAATGGCGTTATGAGCTTTTACGCCGACAGTCTCAACCCCGATGGCACGCACGCCCGCCGCCACTTGCAGTTCTTCAAACTCGACGATGACCACGTTCGCCAGTTCAGTCAGCAGTCCACCGACAACGGCAAGACCTGGTCCGTCGAATACGATCTAACGTACAACCGCAAAAAATAAGGAGAGAGAATGCGCCACACTGTTCTTTTGGTGATCGCCCTTTGCGCCACAGCAATATGCGCTGAGACCAAGCACGCGCAAACTACCTCCGCTCAGGCCGCCTTCAAGAAGATGATGACCCTCGAAGGCGAGTGGGAGGGGAAAGACGCGGACGGCAACCCTGTTCACACGTCGTTCAAGCCAGTCATCTCTGGAACGGCGGTCATGGAGACGCTCGCTCCCTCCGGCATGGAAGAGATGCTCTCGCTATTCAGTGTGGATGGAAACGGGATCCAACTCGCTCATTATTGTCCGACCAACAATCAGCCCAGGATGCGAGCAGTTCCGTCCTCGGCAGATCCTCAAGAACTCGACTTCCAATTTACCGGGGCCGGAAATCTGCCGGATTCCTCCGTAGGGCATCAACACCGCATGGTCCTGCATTTCGAAGACGCCGACCACATCACAGAAAACTGGACATGGCGCCACGGCAACCACGATATGCCAATGGTCTTCCACCTGGCGCGGAAGCATTGAGTACCGCTGCTGAGAGGAACGGGAGAAGGTTAATGCGGGAGCTTGCGGATTTGATCGAAAAAGGCGCGCCGACTGCAGCGCGCCCGCAAAGTAGAGCCGGAGATTCAGTTTTGTGGCACGGTGATCTTCAGAACTTGCCCTAATCCGATCGGCGGAGGACCGAAGCCGACATTGGACACGTAGAGGTTCCCATCCGGCCCAAATGTCATCGCGGTAGGCAATGAGAGGCCACTGGCGATTTCGGTTGTCTTGTTTTTGCCATCAATCCGCAATACCTTGCCGGTGCCCGGAGTCGGGAACGGATTGCCCGTGGTGTTCTCTAACACGTATAAGCGGCCTCTGCTGTCGAAGGCTAATCCCAGGACCGTGGTGAATCCGATGTATGCCGTGATCAGTTTTCCCTGGGGTGTGATCTTCATGATCTTCGACGAGCCATCCTTAATCGGGAACGTATCGAGGTTCCCAACATAGAAGTTCTTGCCGTTGAATGCAATCGCGGTGGGCACGATGTGGCCCTGGGTAAGAGAGATGTCGGTAATCCTGCGAATCTGACCACCTGTCGTGACCGCATCCAGTTCCCCATGGTTGGGCTCCACGGCATAGAACGTATTGCCGACCGCAACCATGCTGTACCACGTGCCATCCGGTTCGAAGTCGTCGGGTTCAGGATTGGCAACAGGGTGGGTCTTTTGGAAGCGGCTTAGGTTAGCCACTAAAGTCGTGTGGTCGTTAGAGTCCACTCGAATCACGCCATTGTTCGTGCCGGCGAGTCCGTGCGAACATCCAGCGCCGGCGAGCAGTGCATACAGCTTGCCTTCGACGAAAGCAACGTCCGCGATGCCACTAACGAAGCTCCCTATCCCTGGGTTGGTCTGGCTAGAAGGCAAGTCATCTATAACGGTAGAGACGGCCCCGTTGGGAGCCACCTTGGAGATCCGCGCGGTGAAGCCACCTGTATATGGACCCGCGCCGGGAACTTGCTCGCACAATCCCATTGTTGAAATGCTGCCACCTTTGCCGCCCTCTGCGACGTATAAGTTACCGTCCGGGCCGAACTTCAGACCACGGGGATTATTGAATCCCTCTGCAAATACCGAGACGTTTGACGACTGCGCCCACGCTGAGCACGCCAGCAGGAGCACGGCCGCAAAACATACTAACTTTGTCCGACTGGAAAAAAGACTCATGGCAACCCTCCTGAGATAGCGAAATTCTTGAATAGCGACGCTCGTGGGTTCGTAACGGGCAGGGCCTTGAGTAGCGGTGGAAGTCTCCACCTTGGGCGTCTCGTCGTCAAGATGAAAGTTGTTGCAGCCGGCTCGACCGAGCGTTGGGTGCTCTTTACTGGGTACTCAGCCTCGATGGGGGCACTGGGCGATGGAATTCAGAGGGCGGCGGTCGCGTCTTGAAGCGAAGCATTGCGCGGCCATGTAGTGCATAAAGTCAACTGGCGATATGCAGCGAGTCCGCTTGAGGATTGCGCTGTTCTCGAACTCTAGCGGGACTGTTCGAAATTTCAGCAACAGCCGTACGGCTTCTTGGAAGAAGCGCGGGGTTCCCTGCGCAACTCAAAGATGCCGAACTCGGTGACGGCCAACACCGCGACGATCCATGCGGTCACTGTTACCGTGTAGAACATTTTTCCTCCTTCTCCGTCCGCTAAGAAGCCAGACTGCCACCATGCGTATATGGTATGCGTTTTATCCTTTCAAACAATCAGGTCTCCATACCCGGAGACTAGGGGAAAGCCTGATCCAGTCGTAGACACTGCTATCGGTTCATCGTCCGCCCTCTTTTTACGCCGTAATTGTTGCATTCTGTACAAAGCCGTGTTTTGGAACGCGCAGTGACAAACACCTGCTACCTTCGCCGCTCTTGGACGGACCTTTTTCCACGGTTAAGCAGAAATTGCGCACCGATTGTCCTTGTGGGAAACCGCATCTAAGGGAAGAGTGGGCCGAATGATCCGGCCCTTGGCGTGCTCTCTCATTCTCGTTCTTATGTTGCGAAGCGACGGAGTCTCGAAGCTGCCTCTGATTGTGGTGGCACTCTGTATAGCCGCGGCCGCTCAAAGTCCATCGCAACCCACTGCATCGCCAGCAAAGGAGACGGTTCAGCCCGACTTGGCTTCTGTCGTCCAGCGGTTGCAGGCGGCGCAATCGCAAGTCAGACCAGATCGCGCATATCTTGTGACTCGAGAGTACCGGCTGCTCGATACGCACAGCTCACGCGTGAGTTCCCAAGTGTTAGCTCAGGTCCAGTATTTCCCACCCGAGCGCAAGACATACGTCATTCAGACTCGTACTGGCAGCAGCCGTGGCGAGCAAGTCGTAAAGCGCATTCTGGACCATGAATCGCAGATGACCCGGCGGAGCTCCCAAAGTTCAGCCGCAGCTCTAAATGAAGAGAATTACACGTTCACCTATTTTGGGTCTGATTCCGTCGACGGCAAGGAGTGCCATGTCCTCGGCCTGCAGCCGAAACGCAAGGAAAACGAGTTGATCGTGGGTCGAGCCTGGGTCGACAAAAACACATTCCTCGTTCGCCGTATCGAAGGTGACATGGCAAAGACGCCATCCTGGATGCTGAAGAAAGTTCATGTGCGATTGGATTTCGCTGACGTTTCCGGCTCCTGGCTCCAAACCGGAATGGAAGCCATCGCAGACGTCCGCTTTATCGGCAGCCAGACGCTTCAGTCGAGGACGCTGGATTACCGTGTGCCCAATGAAGTCGCACAAATTCCGCCCAAGCGCTCGCTCCATGTCCGCCGCTCAATACCCGCCGAACTGGTGCTTACCCCCGGCACCGTCCAGCGCTGATTCCCGCTTAGCCTGCGTTCACTCCTGGTGCGTCGGTCTACTCGCTCCATCCCAAGTGTGATTTATCATCAGCGCGATTCGAAACGGAGGACCAGCGACCCGATCAGCCGCAGGATGCACCGCAGCCTGGATGCTGCAGTACGGCATCGCATCCGCAGACAAACGGTGCTCGTCCACATCGCTTCACTAGCGGCGACTGCCGCCTAACAAACTTCCCAGAACTCCGCGCACGAGTTGGCGTCCGACCTGGCTGCCAACGCTGCGGACTGCGCTTTTCATAGCTGCTTCCATGAGAGTATCTCCTCGACGACCGCCGCGACTGGCACCTCCCATGTTGGGCAATCCGATGGAGGGCAGGTTGTCGTACCATGGTTTTCCTGTTTGCGGACTGCTGGTTTGTCCGGTTCGAGCTGAGCCTGCCGATGCCTGCACTGGCTGTTCGGCGCGACCTTTAAGACGTTCGTACGCCGATTCGCGATCCACGGCTTTCTCGTAAACGCCAGCGACAACGGAATTGCGAAGGACGGCCTGACGCTGGTCAGCGGTAATGGGCCCGATCTGACTATGCGGAGGAACCACAAGCGCGCGCTCGACCACGTTGGGCGTACCGTTTTCATCGAGGAACGAAACCAGCGCCTCGCCGACAGCGAGTTCGGTGATCGCGTTCGCGACGTCCAACTTCGGATTGGCGCGGAAAGTTTCCGCGGCCGAGCGCACTGCTTTCTGATCCTTTGGCGTGAAAGCCCGCAGTGCGTGCTGCACGCGATTCCCAAGCTGGCCGAGGATAACTTCGGGCACATCCAACGGGTTCTGCGTGACAAAGTACACCCCGACGCCTTTGGAACGAATCAGGCGAACCACCTGCTCGATCTTTTCCTCCAGTACCTGGGAAAGATCGTTGAACAGCAGGTGAGCTTCGTCGAAGAAGAAAACCAGTTTGGGTTTTTCAGGATCACCCACCTCGGGCAGTTTTTCGAATAGCTCCGAAAGCATCCAGAGCAGAAGAGTTGCGTAGACGCGAGGTGAGGCGAGGAGTTTGTCGGCAGCAAGAATGTTGACGAAACCGCGGCCGTTGGCGTCGGTCTGCATCAGGTCCTCGAGATTGAGCGCCGGTTCGCCGAAGAATTTATCTCCGCCCTGCTGTTGCAGTGCGAGCAGCCCCCGCTGCACTGTGCCGATGCTGGCAGCCGAAATGTTTCCGTATTGGGTCTGGTAGTCGCGAGCATTGTCGCCGACGTGCTGCAGCATGGCTTGCAGATCTTTGAGGTCGAGCAGCAGCAGACCGCCGTCGTCCGCGATCTTGAACACCAACTGGAGCACACTGCTCTGGATATCGTTCAAATTCAGAATGCGACTGAACAGTAGCGGCCCCAGTTCGGAGATGGTGGCACGGACGGGATGACCCTGTTCACCGAACACATCCCAGAACGTGACGGGGCAGGAGGAAAAGTTGAAGTCGCCGAGCTTCAGTTTTTGAATGCGCTCGGTAATTTTCGGATTTTCTTTTCCGCGCTGGCTGATGCCGGAGAGATCGCCTTTCACATCGGCGGCAAAGACGGGAACGCCGATACTGCTGAAAGCCTCCGCCATGACCTGTAGAGTGATCGTCTTTCCTGTGCCTGTGGCCCCTGCAACTAAGCCGTGACGGTTAGCCATCCTGGGGAGAACCACAAGTTCATTTTGTCCTTTAGCAATGAGAAGAGGATCGGGCACGTGAGTTGCTCCTGTGAAGGTCTCCGGCGCAAGGCTTTAGGTTCACGATTGTAAAGGATGGACTGCCCTGTGGCTCAGCAGGGTTGCTTGAGCAGGGGGAGCACAAGCTTGCGAGAGGGATCCCAATCGCTCAAAGATAAGTGGTCGTCGTGCTGATCGTAGTCGAGATCTGCGGCGCACAGGATCTCATGTGTGCGAGGTACATAACTGACTATGACGTGCGTGCGCTCACTTACAAATCAAAGTTGCGGTCGCGCGCACGGTGGTAGCCGTGTTCGAAATGCCATTGTTGACGGTCAACTGCAGATTCTCCGGAGCGCTTGCGGTCACGGTGACGGTTCCCGGCCCGAGACAGGTCGCCTCACCTGTTGAACCGATGGTTGCTCCAGCAGTGGACGTCCTCCAGGAAAGACCATCTGCCTGCGTTAGTTCGCGGCTGCTGTTGTCGCTGAAGTTTCCCATTGCTGTATAGCCTACCTGGCCCTGAAGGGGCGAGGTTGCGGTCTGAGGAGTGACTGTAATGCTGGTCAAATTGGGGTGACCGGCACCACATCCGATGAGGGCGAAAAGCATAGCAGCCAACGCGAAATGCAAGTACTTCATGGGTGTGTCTCCTAGCGCTTAGATCAAGATCACACCTCGCTTGGTTGCTCCGTGTCACGAATCGTGCTCACCGAACAGTGCTTGCAAGACAGTGGCTCGCGACAGACAGAGATGATCCGCGAATTGCGCGCTAGCTCTCGGCTGTCGGCTGCGAACTCTCAGGTCTGAAAGACCGAGCGCTCCACGTTTCGACACGCCTCTCCGCCCAGCGCGCATCAGCTTTGAAGAAGGTTGTTTGCTCCTGCTATGCTGCCCGCGATGCATGTGCTTCCAGCGGCAGCTCTGTCCGATGCTCACATTCTCGCGGCCTACATAATCTTTTTGGCCAGCTACTTGGTTTTCGCCCTGGGAAAATTTCCCGGCCTGAAGATTGACCGCCCCGGCGCCGCTATCATTGGCGCCGTCGCCATGGTCGGCTTCCGAATCGTGCAACCGGCCGAGGCACTGCGCTTCATCGATTTCGGCACAATCGTGCTTCTCTTCTCCATGATGTTGATCGTGGGAAACCTGCATCTGGTGGGATTTTTTGAGTGGAACGCGGAAGTCGTCCTGAAGAGGCTGCCGCCACACTACCTTTTGCCCGCCGTGATTTTCACTTGTGGAATCCTTTCCGCATTTTTTGTAAACGACATCGTGTGCCTCGTCATGGTTCCGTTCGTGCTCAGCATCACCAAGCGAATGAATCTGCCGCCGCTGCCGTACTTGCTCGCGGTGGCCACCAGCTCAAACATCGGCAGCGTCGCGACCATTACAGGTAATCCGCAGAACATGCTGATTGGATCTTTTTCAGGCATCCCTTATCGAGATTTCTTACGGCATCTGGGACCAATCGCGATTGTGGGACTCTTTGTTGACTGGATCGTGTTACACAAGGTCTATGCGCGCGAGTTGCACGCTGACGCAGTGGTTGAACGCAGCATACCGCTGCCGGCATTGGATTCCTCTAAGCTACGAAAACCGGTCATTGTTGCGGTAGCAGTGGTAGTCGGCTTCTTCCTGGGCGTGCCGCCGCCGATGATGGCTGCCCTGGGCGCCGCCGTCCTTTTGATTTCGCGCACCCTGGAGCCGCACAGGCTCTACGAAGACGCAGACTGGGGACTGCTCGTCTTCTTTGTCGGATTGTTCGTAATCGTGGGCGGAGCGGAGAACGCCGGCCTCGTCGCCAAGCTGCTCGACATCGCGCGGCACTGGAATTTGCAACATCTCGCGGTCTTCGCAGGAACTGTAGCGCTGCTGAGCAATGTGGTGAGCAACGTGCCGGCAGTGATGCTGCTGAAGTCACTGGTGCCGGGATTCGCAAATCCCCGCAGCGCATGGTTCGTGTTGGCCATGGCAAGCACGCTCGCGGGGAATCTCACGATCACAGGCTCGGTGGCCAACATCATCGTGGTGGAGACTGCGAAAAAGGAAGTGCCAATCGGGTTTTGGGATTACTTCAAAGTTGGCGCGCCGATCACGATGCTAACGTTGTTGTTCGGCGGGATGTGGCTAGCCTGGATCAGGTAGGGGCCAAGTTGCGGTCCAGCGTTCAGGTGACCCTTTGGCCTACGTGGGTGGTTTCCGGACAAAGAACTTCCACTTGTCGATGTTCGCCGGGACAGCGACATCGAAGAATCCAACCATCATCTCGTTGTAAGTCTGGTCGCCCC
>JBLNFC010000479.1:0-2911 GCA_050263355.1 Acidobacteriota bacterium | reverse complement strand
AGGACCATCGGTTTGACAATGCGGTCGACATCCTCTTGCGTGCACTGTGTGAAAACCGCGGCGGCGGTTCGGGCTTGACTGACCAGCCCTTCCAGGTAAGCAATCCGCTCTTCACTGAGGCTTGAGGCGCTCTCTGTCATAACTGTATCCTTCATTGAAATTGCCTCGACCATCCAGATATCTCAACCCAGCTATCTCAACCAAGATCGCCCCGACGTAAGTTCAAGCCTCACGCGAGAACACAAGGGTTTCCCCCTGGATTGAGGATTATGACGGCTTGGACTCGCCCGGCTGTACCGTGATTGGCGACCGTTCCGGTGTCTGCGGTGGATGGAGAACTATCGCAAATGGGAGATGCAGCAATGTGATCACTGCGCATCAAGCCTCCCTGCCACAGGCCAGACGCCCATCAGGAGCACAACCAGCAGTATGTATGGCCCTTAACGACCTCACCGTGAGCCCCGTCACTGGAAGGTGTGAGAACCGGCGTCACCAAGGCCACGTGCGCGAGAACGAGCCACCCGCTTGGAGCCCGCAGTTTGGCCTGAACGCCGGCAAACCGGAAGCTCGATTACTCCGAGCTGGCCAAGTACTGGGAGTTGGCTCCACCTTCACAAACACCCGCGTTTCTCGATGCGAATCCGACGACAGTTGCAACCGCTATTTCTCGTAGCCATTCAGTCATGCGACCGGGATTTCCTCGCGGGGCTGGTCGCATACGTCGATCTCGCCTGCGTCCGGAAACGTGCAGGAGGCGTTTCAAACTCGCGTTTGAAAGCGCGGTTAAAAGCGGCTTCGGACTCATATCCAACTTCGGATGCAATCTGTGCCACCGAATAACTGGTCGAGGCGAGCATCTGCGCACCCAACTGGAGTCGCCACCGAGTGAGGTAAGCCATTGGAGGCTCGCTGAGGTAGTGGCGGAATCGCTCCGCCAGCACGGAGCGGGACACCCCCGCTTCTCTCGCTAAGGAAGCAATGGTCCACGGATGCGCAGGATTCCGGTGCATTAGCGCCAGAGTCTTTCCGACCTCGGAATCGCGGGCGCCGGCCAGCCAGCCAGTTTGCTCCGGCGGAAGGTGCGCAATGTAGGTCCGCAGTGTTTCCACGAACAAAACCTCCGACAGTTTGGCCAGGACCGCTTCTCCGCCCGCGCGAGGAGCGTCGGCCTCGTTCACTGAAAAGCGGATCGAGTTTTCCAGCCATCTGCCCGAAGCATCGTTGCGAATGCTGACTTTGAACACCGGCGGCAGGCCGCTAAGAAAAACTTGACTGAGCCGTGGCTCGCAGGCCATGAAGCCGCAGACGAATTTCGTGGTTTCTCCTCCGCCACCCAGAGTCGAACGCTTCAAACCCTGGGAAAGGATTCGAGCTAGTTCCTTCCCCATGTCCACAGACTTCGCCGGAGGCCCGTTTTCCAGGAAATGTGCGTCGCCGTGCGGAAAGATCACGATATCCCCGGCTTCAAGCATGATGCGCTCGCCATCGGCCAACCGGGCTGAGGCGCGACCTTCTGTCAGTAAGTGATAAACGATAACGTGCCTCGCGTCCGGCGCTACGTACGCCGCGACCGTGCGCGACGGCGGCGAGTAAAAACTCCACGGCGACGAGAATTCTCCGTTGTAAAACAAGGCACCCTGCAGCTTTACCACCTTCAGTACTTCGGAAAGCACATCCATATGCCCTCCTGCGGACTTCCTGCAAACCTCTCCGGACTTTAGAGCAAATGATCATACGGGAACTCTGCCGCGAGCAAGAAAGCCGGACGCCCGGGTAAGTGTCAGCCACCATATCGGCGCATAGTAAGCCTCGTTGAAGCCTTTGCAGATGTGAAAACCGCTTCACGGCAATTCAAAGTTAAAGGAGATGAAAAATGCCAACCACGGGCGATGTTCTGGATCAACATCTGAGGTGCTTTGGCGAGAACGACCTGGATGGCGTTGTCGCTGACTATTCATCGGATGCCGTGTTGTTTGTACCCGACAGGCCGCTAAAAGGACCGGCCGCAATCAAGCCTTTTTTTCAGGCTTTTCTTGCGGAGTTTGCCAAGCCTGGCGCGTCGTTTTCGATGCTTCAGCGATACGTTGACGGTGAATACGCATACATATTGTGGAGCGCGGAAACGGCAGACAATTCGTACGAAGCTGCTACCGACACTTTCGTTGTGCGGGACGGAAAGATCGTCGCGCAGTCCTTTGCAGCCAAGATTACCCCGAAGCGCTGAACGGGTAGTCCAGCCCGCTGCTTGAGCGTGCGGACAAACCGGTAGGGACGCTGCTCCACAGGGAAATGGTCAAGACCGTCGAAAATCGAACCGTGAACGGATTGTCCAAAAGGGAGGGCAGACAAATGTCTGTTGTTCCAGTGAAGTCGATCGAAGAAGCCTTTACGCCGACAGACGGGCCGGGGATCGGCGCCACTCTCTCTTGGTCCTGGGAAGATATCGAGAACCTTCTTGGCCCTGAATGGGAGATCGGCGGGTCGGCCACGCCGAGCGACGCAATTGGTGGACTGATTGTAGGCGAATAAAAAACATCGGAGGAAACATGAGCACCATCACAATTACACCGGAAGTCGGCGATCTGAAGGCACGACTAAAAGATACGTGGATGGCGGGAGACTACGATCGCTTCTCGCGCTATATGGAACAGGGTGCGCGCATGTTCTACGAGCGACTCGATGTTCCGGCTGGATGCCAGTTGCTCGATGTGGCCTGCGGTTCGGGTCAGGTCGCGCTGTGGGCGGCGCGGGATGGTGTGCAGGTTACCGGCGTGGACATTGCGCCAAACCTCGTGCAGCGTGCGCAGGCACGCGCCGACGCGGAAGGCCTCAAGGCTCGTTTTATTGAAGGTGACGCCGAGGCTCTCCCGTTTGAAGACGCGAGCTTCGACGTCGTAATAAGCTTGGTGGG
>JBLNFC010000478.1:0-9800 GCA_050263355.1 Acidobacteriota bacterium | reverse complement strand
CGAACTGGGCTCGGGCTCGATCCGTATTCACCGCCAAGACATCCAGCGAAAGATTTTCCATGCGCTGGGCATGACGGAGGACGAAGCCAAGTCGCGCTTCGGATTTTTCCTGGAAGCCCTCGAGTACGGAACGCCCCCTCATGGCGGCATCGCACTTGGCCTCGATCGCATCGTGATGATCCTGGCCGGAGCCGACAGTTTGCGCGAGGTCATTCCATTCCCAAAGACCGCGCGAGCAGTGGACCTGATGGTAGACGCGCCGAGTGCCATCGGGGTCGCACAAGAGGACGAACTAGAACTCCTCTCTGCCTGGGCAAATCTCGGAGAACAAGAATGGGCCCTTGCCATTAGATGCGACGAACTGTTGAACGTTGTTGACAGCACTATCTTTGGTCGTTCCCTTCAGTGGTCCACGGCATTTCAGGAGGCCATGGCGATCCTTATAACGAAGAGCTACAACGATGCTCGCGCGGCAATTCGTCTCGCAAAGGCTGGATACGGGCTGTCAGCGGCTGGCCTTTGCAGATCGATTGTTGAAGCTGCTGGAAATTCCCAGTGGATGGGACAAGATCCTACGGCGCGAGCCAGAGCGTTTCTCCACTCCATTGGGCGAGACGCTGTCGGTCTTGCTGAAAAGATCAGGCGCGTCTCGGGGTCTCAGGAAGCCATCGATGCCTTACAAAAGGCAAGCTCTCTCGTGGTCGACGCGGGATGGCCTCGGACAACCCGAGAACGTTTCGAGTCATTGGGCACTGACGCTGCAACGTACGTACTGGTCTTTTCCATGCTGTCGCAGCTAGTGCATGCAAGCGCCTCTTCCGTTCCAGGGTTGACGAGCTACGACGGCAAGGAGCTAAGTTTTCGCATTGGTCCGAGCAATGAATTTGTCAAACTGGCCTTGACCATAGTATTCGACTTCTTTTCGCGGATTGCTGTCTTGACTGGTGAAGCGTTCCAACTTGACGTGCAGCCATTCCATGATTTGATGCGCCGCTTCGAAAAAATACGGCCAGCTTAAGAACGTAGGACGGACAGTCACAAAGCTGCACGACCAAAATGGTGATTCCGGCCAGATCACAAGTAATTCCACTTGCAAGTTGAAATCCGAAACTTGAAACTGAGTCTATGGGCCGTATTCATGTTCTCTCCGAAGCTGTTGCCAACAAGATTGCTGCGGGCGAGGTAGTTGAACGTCCGGCGTCGGTTGTGAAGGAACTGCTGGAGAACGCGTTGGATGCGGGTTCCACGCGAATAAAGCTGCAGATCGAAGCCGGCGGGAAGAAGCTTATCCAGATTACCGATAACGGCTGCGGCATGGTCCGCGACGACGCCTTGCTTGCCTTTGAAAGGCATGCCACCTCCAAAATCAAGAATGCCGAAGATCTGCTGAATGTATCCACACTGGGATTCCGCGGTGAAGCGCTGCCCTCGATTGCATCGGTTTCACGTTTGCGATTGGAAACGCGAGCAGCGGATGACGCAGCCGGGACCATTGTCGAGATTAACGGCGGAAAAATCTTCAAGGTGGAAGAGGCAGGTCTGCCGCCGGGAACTTCGATCACAGTTCGTGATTTGTTCTTCAACACACCTGCTCGCAAGAAATTCTTGAAGTCCGAGTCGACGGAACTCTCGCACATTGCCTCGCTGGTTACGCATTATGCGCTGGCACATCCCGACAAGCATTTCGAATTGCACTCGGCGACGAACGCGATATTGGTTGCGTCGCCGGTCGCGGACCAAAGTCAACGTGTCTACCAGGTTTTTGGCAAAGAGACCCTCGATCAACTGCTACCAACCGCGGCGATGCTTCCTCTGGAACGCATCGGGCTCCCACAGCCTCCGCCTTGGCGAAGAGATAAAGAGGAGGAGGACGAGGGTCCCAAAGATCCTGGAGAACTTCACTTGCACGGATTCGTTTCCAAACCCGAAATTCAGAAGCTGAATCGCAATTCCATTTTTGTTTTTGTGAATGGAAGGCTGATCCGCGATCGCCTGGTGCAGCACGCAATCATTGAGGCTTACCGGAACATCATCCCGCCAACAGTTTTCCCGGTCGTTCTGCTCTTCCTGGAAGTGCCGAACGCGGAAGTCGACGTGAACGTGCATCCATCCAAAACCGAGGTTCGTTTCCGTCAGCAAACGGTTATTCATGATTTCGTCCGCGACTCGGTGCGAGCCGCGCTGATGAAGGCGCGTCCGGTGCCGCAGTTCACGACGGAGATCCGTACGCGTCCCAGTGCAAGCCCTGGGCTCACCCCCGGTGCCCACGCGCAAGTTGGAGAATTGCCGGCCGCCTGGCGCGCCCTGTACGAACCTGCTCCCGCCGGCGGCTTCGCGCTGACTGCTCCCTTTCCGGCACCGCTAACCGAGCGCTTCCGCTTCGAGGGCGGCGTCGCCATCGAAGCCAACGCAGCGGTGTCGCTCGCCCGAGCGCCGGAGGCAATTCCCGACAACGGTTGTGCCGCACCCATACCGGACGACGGAGAAGAAAGCGGGCTTGCGCCTGCTCTCGCGACGCTGAAGCCGTTGGGACAAATTCGCAATTCGTTTATTCTCGCTGTGAACGGAGAGGGGCTCTGGATTATCGATCAGCACGTTGCACACGAGCGGGTACTGTTCGAACGAGTGCTGAAGCAACGATCGGCGAAAAGAGTGGAAAGTCAGCGCCTGCTGATGCCGTTACTGGTGGAGCTTACCCCCGCGCAGCAGGCGGTCTTTGCGGAGATCTCCGAGGAGTTGCAGCTGAATGGATTCGAGGCGGAACCTTTCGGCACCCGCACAATAGCTGTGAAGGTCGCCCCGGCTGGATTAGAAGCGTCGCAAATTGAGCACATGCTTCACGAGTTGCTCGACCAGTTTTCGCACGAGGAGCAGAAGCTGAATATGGAAATGGTGCGCAACCGGATTGCCGCGTCCATTGCCTGCCATGCAGCTATCAAAGTGAATATGCCGCTGGAACAGAACAAAATGGAATGGCTTTTAGCAGAATTGGCGAAAACCGATTGCCCCATGTCGTGTCCGCATGGACGTCCTGTTGTTTTGCGTTATTCATTGAAAGACATTCAGAAGGCGTTCAAAAGGATCTGAAGCGGCTCTTGGCGCTTGGCTTTGGCTCTTGGTTCTTGGCCACCGGTTCTGGATTCTCTGTACCGCTCTCGGTTGTCCGTACTCTTGTGGCGCATGCAAATCGAACTTCTTACTCGGCCAGAAGTTTGTTTTCGCTAGCCTTGTTATAACGCTGATTTGCTGGCGACTGTGGCGCCCCAGCTTGAGGCGGAGCTGAATGAGCAACTAGCGCATAGGAATCTGAAGGAACAAGCAAAAGGCATCCTGAAGCAGTTACTCGCTGGGCAGCGACCGGGCATACACGATCTCGCGAGAGAGCTGTACTTGAGCACTCGGACCTTGCAACGCCGCCTCACCGAGCAGGGCATCACTTTTCAGCAATTGTTGGACGAGGCGCGTCGTGAACTGGCCCACCACCTCCTACACTCATCTCGGGAGCTGAATGAAACTGCCTATCTCTTAGGCTACGCAGATGCTAACTCCTTTTTCAGGGCTTTTCATCATTGGGAAGGGACGACTCCAGGACAATGGCGGGTGCTCCAAAAAACCTCGCGATCCGGGAGACAATCACCCATAGGCGCAGCCTGAGCAGATATGGAGCAGCCTGGCGCATTGCTACAACCTGAATGCAGCTTTGGTTGCGGCTTTGATACTGCTGCGTGCATATGCTCGGCGACCAGATTGAGATGACAGCTGAAGTGTTCAGAAAGAAGATGCGCCAAATTCCTGCTGGTATCTATTGTGATGATTGCGGATCTCGACCATGATTCTTTCATAATCACGATCGCCGCGCAGCTTGTCCCAATTCTTGTCCCGAACAAACCATGGGTAGTTGTGATTGCCCAGGTCCATGGCGCGTTGTAGCCATGCGACTGCTTGCGGCCGCTCGCCAAGCAACGCGTAGATACTGCCGATCCAATAGGCTCTGTCGCCGTCAGCAACCAGTTCTGGTTTCTCGCGAAAGATGCTGGCATCGATTTTGTCTCTCTGTCCGCGCCCTGCATACAGGAATCCCGAATACCAGAGCGCTATTTCATCTCCGCTATCGCGGCTCAATTCGACTGCGCGTCGCAGGATTGGCTCCGCTTCATCTGACCTTCCCTGGTAATAAAGGAACTCGCCAAGGTATGCCATCGCCTTGAACTGGTCGGGATGGATGGCCAACGCTTGCCGGACGCCCTGCTCAGCTTCCTGCACCCTCCCCAGATAGAGCAACATGCGGGAGTGCATCCAGTAAATGCGCGGAGTCGTGGGATCAAGTTCCAGGCTGCGCCGGTAAGCCCGTTCGGCAAGTTCGTCGAGCCCCGCATAGTGGTAAACGTAGCCAAGCAAATCCCACGCGAATTCGGAATTGGGCGCCTGCACGACTGCCTGGCGCAAGCGAGGAATGGCTTCTTCATTCCGCCCGCCCTGACCAAGAGCAAACCCCAGGGCTAGAAGTCCTTCGATGGAATTGGGATTCACCTCAAGGGCGCGCCGGGCTGTCTGTTCTCCCTGCAGCAGGTTGGCCGCGGCGTTCTCGCGGAAGTTGGCGCACTCTAGCAAATACAGCATGGCCAGCAATGCGTGTGCATCGGCAAATGATGGGTCGGCCTTCACCGCCCGGCGCACGGCCTCCTGTCCCCGGTGCAGGCTTTCGCGCTGGGTGCGGGTGAAATAATCATTCTTATATACACGCCCCTGTAGATAGAGATCGTATGCTTCCGCCGAGGTGGTCGAGGGGGACGCCAGCAGGTCTCGTTCCCGGCCCGAGACCTCAACCCGAAGCCCGTCCACAACCTTCTGCGCAACTTCGTCCTGAAAGGACAGCAAGTCTTTAGTCTTCAAGTCATAATGTTCAGCCCAGCGCGTTGACTGATTTTTTTCGATCAGCTGAACCGAGATGCGGATACGGTCGCCATCGCGCTGATACGTTCCACCGAGCACCGATTCCACTCCCAATTCCTGCGCAGCCTGGGCTGGATCAATCGAACTGTTGGTGTATTTCAGAACCGACGCGGTCGGCCGCACGGCAAGGTTTCGCAGCGACGTGAGACGCGTGATGATGGCATCGGTCATACCAATCCCCCACGATTCGTCTCCCGCATTGTTCGAGAGCCCCCGAAACGGCAAGACCGCAAGCGTCGCAGGCCTGGACTGGGTAATCACGGCTGCAGGTTCTCTCGTCGTCTTCCGCTGAGTCCAGTACCACCCGCCCAGCGCAGCCAGCAACACAAGGACCAGACCCGCGGCGTACAGCACGGTTGCTCGAGCGAACCTCGGCCGCGGCTGAGCTACGGCCGTAGGGGGCCTCACTTCGCGGACTTCAGCTACGAAACGATACCCACGTTTGGGAACGGTCTCGATATATTGTGCCGTGTCCCTGTCGTCACGAAGGTGCTTGCGCAATGTAAAGATGTTCTGCGCCAGCGTGGCCTCTTCTACGAAGGCATCCGGCCAGACTTTCTGCAACAGCTCGTCCTTGCCCAGGGTCCGCCCACGGTTTTCCACAAGTACCAGCAGCGTTTGGTAGGCCTTCGGAGTTAGCGGAACTTTCCGTGTTCCCTCCAGCAACAGTTCCTGCGACGGGTCCAACCGAAACGAGCCGAATTCGTATAAGCCTTGGGCAGACTGCAACATACGTGGTTTTATCGCGATTTAAAAAAGATTTGATTGGGCCTTTAAAGACATCGTGCGGCTATCCCGGATATGAAATCACGGTCGCCACGTGGTGCACAGCCCAACAGCGGGCCCCAAGTGGTCGCAATTTTAGCAGAGGCGCTCGGCCAAAAAAATGGAGTCGTGCCGCCTGAGGGCAGGGAGGCCCAAGAAGACAATGTTCAAAAGAATCGTAGCTTTCTTGTATGGTGTGGTTTGCTATCTCGCGTTCTTCGCCACGTTCCTGTACGCCATCGGCTTTATAGGAAATTTTGCCGTTCCGAAGTCCATTGACTCCGGACCGCACCGACCTTTCACCTACGCTTTGGCGGTCAACGCCGCCCTGCTGGGACTCTTCGCCGTCCAGCACAGCGTCATGGCGCGCCAATGGTTTAAGCGAGCTTGGACCCGCCTCGTACCGGTTCCCGTCGAACGCAGCACATATGTACTGTTCTCCAGCCTGGCCTTGCTCCTGCTCTTTCGGGAATGGGAGCCAATGGGGCGCGTGATTTGGAATGTGGAGAGCGGCGCCGGCCAGCTACTTCTCTACACGCTATACGCGGCGGGTTGGCTGATCGTCCTGCTAGCTACCTTTCTCATCAATCACTTCGACCTGTTCGGGTTGCGCCAAGTCTGGCTGCACCTGCGCGGAGTTCCGTACACGGCTCTTCAGTTCCGCACTCCCGCCCTGTACCGGGTTGTGCGGCACCCGTTGTATGTCGGGTGGTTGCTCGTATTCTGGTCAGCCCCACTGATGACCGTGGCGCATCTGGTCTTTGCCGTCGCCACCACTGCCTACATTCTTCTCGCAATCCAGTTCGAGGAGCGGGACCTGATCCGGTCGCACGCCGAATACGCCGAGTATCGCCGCCGCGTGCCTATGCTCGTGCCGTTTGTCTCCTCGAAACGACGTGGGGACAGAGCGCTGCCGCAACGGGCTGCGGCCGAAATTGAAATGTAGGGCTTCAGCCGAATTCCCCCGGTCTCTCCAAGGTGAGACCGCTCTCCGTACGCAAATTTCTGGATCAGTGCAGAGCCGGAACTTAAACCATGAACCGCACCCGTGTTGCACAACAATAATTCTTCAGGAGACCGTTACGATGAAAGTTGGATTCTTCGCAAAACAACTGCAGTATTCGATCACTGCTCTGGCGCTGATGAACCTCTACCCGGCGCCCGCTCTAGCGCAGGAGAGCCACGCGCACGCGCCTGCCGCGAACCAACAACAGGGCAAGGCGAGCGCTCTTATCAACCTCGTCCGCCAATCGACCGAGCGCTTCAAGGACGTATCAGTGGCGGAGAGGGAAGGTTACGCACTGCAATTTGGCTGCGTCAGCGGACCCGATTCGGGTGCTATGGGCCTGCATTACGTTAACGGCGCCCTTGTGGGCGGTGGCGTTATTGATGCTTCGCGTCCGCAGATCGTGATCTACGAGCCCACGCCCAATGGACGCCCGAGACTCATCGGCGCTGATTATCTGGTTCTTGCCGATATGTGGAATGCGCTGCACCCGGAAGGCCCACCCCAGCTGATGGGTCAGCTCTTCCATTTATTTGAGAGTCCCAACCGCTTTGGGCTGCCGGCGTTCTACACTCTGCATGTGTGGGCCTGGAAGGATAATCCCAATGGCGCCTTCGTGAACTGGCATCCCGGCGTTTCCTGCGCCCCGTTCACCGGCCAAACCCAGTAGCTGCAACCGACGACTTCTTCGGTCTGGTCCTTCAGACCGAAGAAGTTGTTTGCTGCCTCGCGCGGTCCTAAATCGCAGGCTCGCTGGGCAGCAGAGTTTTCAGAAACCTATCTGTATACGAAGGTCATTGCGAGCAACAATCCGAATACAACACCATGTTTCATTTCGGACCAGCCCAGGCTCTTGACGTTGAACGGTTCAGGCCCTTTGAAGAACCACCGTGAGCCGCGCACAACTGCAGGAATGAACGCGATGATCGCAAGCGGAGGCACTATGTGCCAAAGCGAGGCGAACACCAACACCGTCAAGAGTACCGGCTGGGCCAGGAGGAACCATCGTCCTCGTTGAAATTTCTCCGTAAATGTTGCTGCACGGGCAGCGTGAATTCGCAGTTGCACAAAGTGAATCTGGTTGCCGGCGAAAATCCAGTTGGCGATCCACAGTACAACGGCGAACCAATTAAGCCGTCCCGTGCCGATGTAGTAAGCACCCGGCGCGGTACAGGTCAGGCCAATTGCACCCACCAGCTGCGAGATCATGCGTGTGCTACGGCCCAGTTTCCGAAGCAAAGCCTGGGCAACAAATGCGGATGCGCATATAACGCCCAGCACCAGCAAAGATGAGTAACGCCCTTTCCACATCAGCCCAAACAGGCATGCGCCCGCCAGAAATCCGAACGAAGCTGCTGCGATCATGGCTGTGCGGCGCTCATCTCTGGAAGATGCTGAAACTGTTCCCATGCCAAGCAGACTCTCAACTGGTGTCCGCAAGAAAAACAGCGAGAGGCTCGCCAATGTGAACAACAACAATGACCAGATGCGGTGCTCGGGCGCAAAGCCCGCCACCACTGCGGTAAAGAGAGGAACCAGCAGCAGACCCCAGGCGCCATGCTCGCGGGGAAGAACCATGGCTCGCCTGCGGGCCTGCTGAACAGAGGATGCGGTTTGAATCGTTGCGTTCATGCCTGCCTCTTCAGTCCCCTTGGTGCACGAGCTCTGGCTCGTGTGGAGTGTATTCTCCTTCTTCAATAACTCTCGCTCCTCGATCGAAGGAATGGCCAGTGATTAGTCCGAGAACAAACCATCCCAGCACGATCGCTCCGAAGGCGAAGATCGTGTCGCCGAACATTCGCATCCAGCGCAGCCAGGTCAGCGTCGGAGTGTGAAGGAATTCAGAAGATCGCGCGTACCACGTGCCAATCTCCACTGACGCCCAGGCTTGCGCCAAGCCAATGGGCAACGTGCTCAGCAACACCATCGCTCCGAGCCCAATGTTGATGGACCAAAAAGCAATGGCGAGGGGACGATCTTTCCACATCAACCCTGGACGTAGAGCTCGCAGGCAAAACAGCATGAGCCCTAACCCGAGCATTCCGTAAACACCGAACAGGGCGGTGTGTCCGTGTACCGGGGTCAGGTTCAAACCCTGTACATAGTAAAGAGCGATTGGGGGATTGATCATGAAACCGAATAAGCCGGCACCCAGGAAATTCCAGAATGCAACGGCGACGAAGAAGTAAATCGGCCACTTGTATGCGCTGATCCATGGACTCTCAGCGGTCCCACGCGACAAGCGAATGTTCTCCCACGCCTCAAAGCCGATGAGAACCAATGGCACCACTTCGAAAGCGCTGAAGATTGCGCCGAGTGCCAGAACGGAGTTGGGCGTTCCTGTGAAATATAAGTGATGAAAGGTCCCGATGATTCCTCCGGAGAGATAGATCACGGTCGAGAAAAGGACACCGCGCGTGGCAGTCGCGATGGAGAGTAGTTTCAGCCTGGTGAGCAGGAATGCGATGACCACGGTTGCGAAGACCTCGAAAAATCCTTCAACCCACAGATGCACAACCCACCAGCGCCAGTATTCCGCGGTGATAAGAGGCGAGCGCTGGCCATACATCAGCCCCGCGGCATAGAAAAGAGGAATTGCGATGCTTGAGATTAGAAACAACATCAGCAGCGAATAGTTCTCGTCTCGTCGCGTTAGCGCAGGCTTCAATCCGCGCCACATCAACCATAACCAGAACGTAAGACCCACGAACAGCAGGACCTGCCACACACGGCCCAAGTCGACGTATTCATAGCCCTGTGAGCCGAACCAGAACCACAGGTTGCCGAGTTTTTGCTCGATGCCCAACCACTCGCCGGCAAGTGACCCAACCACCACGGCCACAACGGCGACAAAAAGCGCATTAACGCCAAGACGCTGTCCCTTCGGTTCCACGCCGCTGACGGCAGGCACAATGTAAAGCCCGGTTGCAAGCCACGAAGTGGCGATCCAGAAGATACCGATTTGCAAATGCCAGGTTCGCGCTATTGAGTAAGGTAACCACTTGTCTAGAGGGATGCCGTAGAAGCCGCCGCCTTCGACCCCGTAATGTGCGGCGATTGCGCCCAAGGCCACCTG
>JBLNFC010000477.1:0-3349 GCA_050263355.1 Acidobacteriota bacterium | reverse complement strand
TGGAGAATGGCAAGGGTGAAAACTGTCCCTGTTTGAGCAGTTCGACCAGCCGTTGGCCACGATTCAACTGAGCCTGCGTCGCTTTATCCAGGTCACTGCCAAATTGCGCGAAGGCCGCAAGTTCGCGGTATTGCGCGAGTTCTAGCTTCAAGGTGCCGGCAACCTGACGCATCGCCTTGATCTGGGCGCTGCCTCCTACACGGCTTACCGACAGACCGACGTTTACCGCGGGCCGAACCCCTTGGTTGAAGAGGTCGGTCTCGAGGTAGATCTGCCCGTCGGTAATCGAAATCACATTCGTCGGAATGTACGCGGAGACGTCGCCTGCCTGCGTCTCAATCACGGGAAGTGCAGTCAGAGAACCGCCGCCGTTCTTCTCACTCAACTTTGCTGCACGTTCCAGCAACCGCGAGTGAAGATAGAACACGTCGCCGGGATACGCTTCGCGTCCCGGGGGCCGGCGCAGCAATAGCGAAATCTCGCGATACGAAGCGGCGTGCTTCGACAGATCGTCGTAAATCACCAATGCGTGTCGCTTGGTGTCTCGGAAGTACTCGCCGATGGCGCACGCGGCGTAGGGCGCGATGTACTGCATCGGCGCCGGCTCCGACGCTGAAGCCGCAACCACGATGGTGTAATCCATGGCGCCGTAGTCACCCAGGATTTTCACAACCTGGGCAATCGAGGACCGCTTTTGCCCGATAGCGCAGTAGATACAGATGAGGTTGTTGCCCTTGCTATTGATGATCGTGTCGAGCGCTACCGCGGTCTTGCCGGTCTGGCGGTCGCCAATGATCAACTCGCGCTGGCCGCGACCGATCGGAATCATGCTGTCGATGGCCTTCAAGCCCGTTGCCATCGGTTCGCGCACCGGCTGACGGTCAATAACTCCCGGTGCGAGCCGCTCCATGGCAATGAACCTGTCGGTCGTGATCGGGCCTCTATCGTCAATGGGCTGACCTAGCGCGTTCACCACACGCCCTATCATCGCGTCGCCTACCGGGACGCTCATGATCCGGCCAGTGCGCTTGACCTCGTCCCCTTCCTTGATCTCGGTGTACTCGCCCAGGAGCACGACGCCGACCTGATCTTCTTCCAGGTTCATGGCGATGCCGGCAACATCGTGGGGAAAAGAGAGAAGCTCGCCGGCCATCACCTTATCCAGACCGTGTACGCGCGCGATTCCATCTCCCAAGTTGATTACCGTGCCCACCTCGTCCACGGAGATCTTGGTCTCATAGTTCTCGATCTGCTCGCGGATTAATTTTGTGATCTCGTCTGCCTTGATTTGTGCCATAAGAAGATCTTCGCTCGCTAGTTCCTGGAAACAGCTATTAGCAATGGGCCTTTAGCCCAAGCAAATCACTGCCATTCCTACCTGCTTAGCTGTTCCCGAATCCGGTCCAGCTGCCCGGCAACTGAGCCGTCGTAAATCGTGCTGCCAACCTTTACCACCGCGCCCCCTAAGAGGGAGGCATCGTGGGAGTAATGGGCGCGCACCTTCTTGCCGGTCAATCTTTCGACTTGACCCTCGAGGACCCGTTTTTCCGAATCATTCAGTTCTCGCGCGCTGCTGACCTCAGCTTCGGCCAAACCTAACCGCGCATCGAGTTCCTGCTGGAAATCCTTCACCACCTGGTCGAGGGAGCCTATGCGCCGATGATCGATCAGGACTGCAATAAGGTTCCGTACGGGGCGGGAAACTCCCTCCTGCGCGACAATGGCGTCCAGCAGACCACGTTTCTGCTCCGCGGGGATCGCCGGACTCTCCCAAACCTGGCGTAATTGCAGACTCTCGTGTGCTGTCGCTGCAATCGACTGCAGTTCTTGCAAGACCCGATTCGCATCGAGATGACCATCGACGACTACGTCTACAAACGCCCTCGCGTAACGGCTCGTGGCGGCGGACATCGTTTAGCGCCTGTCCTTTCCGGCTCCCGAGCCATTCTGCGACACCGTTCCCAGTTGCTCCGAAAAGTTCCGCACGAGCGCCTGATCGGTGGAAGCATCCACCAGAATCTGTTGTTTCGCGACGGAAACAGCCAGCTCGGCTGCGTAGGCCTTCAGTTCGCGGCGAGCCGTTTTGGCGGTAGCGTCAATTTCTTGCTCAGCCGCCTCAACCACCTTCCGGGCATCGAGTTCCGCAGCCTCTCGAATGCGGGCTTCCTCCGCAGCGGATTCCTGCTCCGCCGTCGC
Source organism: Acidobacteriota bacterium (assembly GCA_050263355.1). Taxonomy (GTDB): domain Bacteria; phylum Acidobacteriota; class Terriglobia; order Terriglobales; family Acidobacteriaceae; genus Gp1-AA122. The sequence continues at coordinate 1,153 of JBLNFC010000477.1, read as the reverse complement.
GCGCATGGAGTTGATTTCGGTATCCAATTTCGACAATCGAGCTTCGATATCCGCCAAACGGCGGTTCGCATCCTCGCTCGTCCGCCGTGCCTCTTCCATCGCTTTCTGGATCGATTGCGTACGATTTCTAAAAAGCCCCGGTAATTTCGATCGCGAAATCCAGATGATCGCAACGGCAATCACGGCAAAATTCAGCAACACGGCCACCCAATACGCATGCTCCAAACTCAGGCCCGTGACACGAGCCAGGAACTGCACCGATCCCGATCTCTTGAATTCCTCGTTTTCGCCCTTCTCCTCGCCTGCCGCTTCGCGTGATTGCTGCGCCAACTCCTGCGACGGGCCTCCAGCATTTACGTTAGGTTCCTCTCGGGAGCCGGTCTGATATGCCTTCGCGGAGCCATGGCCAACCAGGGCGAGGACGAAAAAAAGGGTAACTGCGGCAATGCGCTTCGAAGTCAGGAGCCGGGTCATTGGCTACTCCCTACCTGGCTTTGAGCCGTGGCAGGCTGCAGCACAGTACGTACAATCTCAGACGCGAGAGAATTCACCTCGGCTTTTAAGCCAGCCAGCGCTGCCTGCTTCTCTTTTTCGATTGCCTGGCGGGCCGCTTCGATTTGCTCGTTCGCGCGGGCACGAGCCGCCGCCACCGCTGTGGCGCGCGCCTGCAACGCCTGCTGGCGACGTCCTTCCTGTGCTTTGAAAATGCCTAGGCGGGCCTCCCTGATTCGCTGCTCGTAATCGGCCGTTCTAGCCTCCGCGGCAGCAATGTCAGCACGAGCCTTCTCCACCGCCCCTTGAGTCTTGGCATGGCGCTCAGTTAGAACCCGCACCAGCGGCTTGTGTACTAAGCTCGTATACAGTCCGAACACCAGGACCATGAAGATGATGGTGGGCACGGACCCGAGCAGTAATCCGCCTAGTTGTCTGAGCGTCTCATCCATGTTCTAGCTGATTAAACCTGAGAAAACAAAGAGGGCTGTAAAACCATTAAAATTAACATTCTACGGCGGACAGTGTCAATGATTTCGCTTCTGGTAGCAGGCCCGACAGGCTCCCAAAATGGGGCCGCGGCCGAGAAATAGACGCTTTGCTCGTAATGTCACTTGACTTTCGGCATTCGAGGCATAGCATGTAGGTATCACCTCCGATC
>JBLNFC010000476.1:0-3635 GCA_050263355.1 Acidobacteriota bacterium | reverse complement strand
ATGTGGTATCCGTTCCGTTCCCAGAACCCGGGATTGTCGTAATCGAGGAATTCAAATCCACGCACCCATTTCACTGACTTCCATGCGTACAGATGCGGCACAATCAAACGCAGCGGATATCCGTGATCAGCGCTGAGCGGCTCGCCGTCGTGGTGAGTCGCCAGCAGCACGTCCTCGCGATGGAGATCCGCAAGGGGGATATTGGCCGTGAATCCTTGCTCTCCATGGACTAGCACGAAAGCCGCGCCGGGCTTGAGTTTCACTCGCCCCAGAATTTCCCGGAAGGCGACGCCCTCCCACTGATTGTCGAACCGGCTCCAGCGGGTCACGCAATGAAAGTCAGAGATGCGGGTTGTCTTGGGCAGCTTGTTGAACTCCTGCCAGGTAAAGCGCAGCGGAGCCTCAACCAGCCCGTAGACACGGAAATCCCAGCGCTCCGGATCGAACCGAGGCACCGAGCCGTAATGCAGCACCGGCCATTTCAGGGTTAGAGACTGACCCGGAGGCAGCAGTCCCCGTGCCTTCTTCTCCCGTTCTCGCTCCCGACGTTCATTACCTTCGAACAGCATACTTGCACTCCATGAGACGCAGTTCCTCCCTGGAAGTTTCACTGTTTCGAGGCATGGAAGCAAGCGTCGGGCATGCGTAGCCGCGGCAGCAGAGATATCGCCCATCACATTGACAGGTGTCGATTTCCGGCGGCATACTTCCTCGTCATGAGCGCCATAGAGCAAACGCTTGACGAAATGCTGCACGCCGTCGCCGATCCCACGCGCCGCCGTATCCTCAACGCCCTTAAGGAAAAGCGGGCTTGTTCCATCGGGAAAGAGACGGGTCTTTGCGCATGCGACGTGGAGCAGCGCATGCACCTCTCCCAACCGACGATTTCCCATCACATGGGCATTCTGAAGAAAGCCGGGCTGGTGCAGGCCAGCAAACAGGGACAGTGGGTTTGGTACCGGCGCAATGAAACAGCTCTTCGTGAGCTTGCGCGCAATCTTCGAAGCGCTCTTTAGTGTGTCAGAACACCACGCTTACGCTCGCGGTTGTGCTAGAAGAACAGTTGTCTCGAGATCCAGCTCTTGCACTGGCACCATCCTCCATCTCTCCGCTGAAACGTTTTGAAGTGGAAGATATCGCGGTCCGAACGCTGCTCTATGGGAACGTTAAAAGACTTCAGATCCTCAGAGGAAAGTGGGACGCAAACCGGATGTGCCAGCCAGCCGATCGCCAGGAGTCCGGTCGCGAGGACGCCAACGCCGACCGTGAGCCCTCTCGTCTTTGAGCCGATCACGCGATTTGATGTCCCCTTCGCCGGCACAATCGCCCTCTGCTGCCTCAGACGCTAGTCACCAGCGACGGCGGCGTGCTTCTTGAGCAGCATATCTCGCGCGGCAACAATAAGATCAGCCACCTCAAACGGCTTGACCAGGAAGGCAACGCCATTGGCTTGCAGAAACTCCTTGGTGTCGCTGTCGGGTGCCGACGAAAAGGTAAACAACACGTGCTTCGCGGTTGCAGGCGATTTTTCCTGCAGCCATCGGTATAAATCTGGAGCAGTCCACGCCGCTGATGTGCCGCTCACGATTACGCCATCGACCGGCTCGGTCAGAACGCGTTCTTTAAAGTCCTTCGTCGACTTCAGCGTGCTCACCTCGACTCCGGCGCCGACCAACACATCGCGCTCGAATTCCAATACAGCCTCTTCATCCTCGGCCACCAGAACCCGGCCTTCCAGAGCAGACTCGCGTACGGGAGCAGGTTCAGCTTTGCTTGCCGCCGCGCCAGCACGTCCTGCGACTGGAATACGCACTTCCAGAACCGCTCCGCCATCTGCGTGATTCCGGGCTACAACGTCGCCGCCATGCTCTTTGATGATTCCGTAACATATGCTCAATCCCAGGCCCGTGCCCTTGCCTACGCTCTTAGTCGTGTAAAAGGGATCGAAAATGCGCTTGGGATCGTTAATTCCCGGCCCACTGTCGTGAAACTCTGTGTAAACAAAATTATCCTTTGCATACACTTTGACTTTCAGCGTTCCACCCGGACCATTTTCCAGCATCGCGTCCATCGCGTTATTGATGATGTTCAGATAGACCTGCTCGATCTGATGAGGATCTGCGTCAGCCGTGGGCGTTGTGGCATCGATCTCTCGCTCCAGGGTGATGTTGTTGATCTTCAGATCGTAATCGCGCAAAGTGAGTGTTTCGTCCAGAACCTTGCGCAAATCGACTTCCTGCTTTTCCGACTTGCGCTGGCGGGCAAAAGAGAGCAGGTTCTGCACTACGCGGTGCGTGCGCTGAGCTTGCTTGAACAGCTTGCGTACGTAATCCTGTGCGCGCTCTTCAAGGCCTTCGCTCTCCAGCAGTTGTGCATAACCCAGAATGGCCGTTAGTGGATTATTGAGCTCGTGGGCAACCCCGGAAATCAGCTGTCCCACGGCCGACATCTTCTCGCTCTGGAGCAGCTGTTCCTGCGTCTTCCGCAGATCTTCATAGGCACGGCAGGTCTCTTCATACAGCCGCACCTTCTCGATTGTCGTCGCCAACTGGCGTCCAATAGCAACCAGCAAGTTCTCGTCGTTACTGGAGAAGTCGCGTGCTTCGCGGCAACTGATGCCCAGGACTCCAATTGGTAGATCCTTGCTCCACAGCAGCACCCAAATCCAAGCTTGCAACCCGTCTGCTTGGACGAATTCGGCGACCAACTTAGGCAGGTGTGGCAGAAATTCCTGGGTAATCACCTCGGTGCGCGAACGCATCACCAACTCGCCAAAACCTTCGGCCAGAGAAACTTCTGAGAATTTTTGCCGCCCCCCGCTCCGCTGACCCCACCCCGCACGGCGGCGAAACGTCATGTTGTCGGTATCGGAAAGGTAGACCGAACCGGTTTCAGCCCCGAATAGCGTCACTACTTGCCGGAGGGTGAGGTTTAGAATTTCATCCAGGTCAAATGACTGCGTCGCAATCACGGCCATCGCGTTAAGCGCGTTCAATTCGCGGTTGCGCCGCCGGATCTCCTCTTCGGCGCGCTTCTTATCCGTCATGTCGAGCAGAAAGCCCTGGTAACGGTCGACTTTCCCGCCGGCATCCCGGCTGGCAAAACTGCTTTCGACGGCAGTCATCAGCGTGCCGTCTTTCTTCCGCATGGTGACTTCAAAATTCCGCACGTAATTGTGTCTCTCGACTTCGCGGCGGAACAATTCCCTCTGGTCGGGTGACGCGTACAGAGTTGTCTCGATGTTCAGGGCCATCAGCTCATCACGGTTGCTGTAACCCAGCATCTGCACGAAGGCATCGTTGCAATCGACTAGGCGTCCATCAGGCGTAGCTACGAACACACCTTCCTGGACCTGCTCAAAGAGCAGCCGGTATTTTTCTTCCGCGGCACGCCGGTCCGTGGTGTCACGAATGACGTGAATCGTACCTTTCTGTTTGCTGTTCTGGTCCGTATAAGAAGAAGTCGATACCAGTGAATATCCGCCGAAGCACGGATCGGAACCCTCTACAAAATCTACGTCGCCCCGCGAGCAGTATGGACAACCCTTCCACTGCTCCTGGCTGCGCGGCAACAGGCTCTCGCAGGGATTGCCAACCACAGCCGCCGGCGCCAGGTTCAGACGCTGTACCAGCGCC
>JBLNFC010000475.1:0-3859 GCA_050263355.1 Acidobacteriota bacterium | reverse complement strand
GATTGATCCACTGTGTGCTGCGCCGAACGCTGTGTTTCCTCGCAGCTCTTCAGGCGGTCACGATTGAGCTTCTCAAACGTGGGGCACATTTCACGCGACTTCACTTTTCGCACTTTCACAGCTAGTAAAACGCTATCGCAGTTTCGGGACAGGAGCAAGAGGTGCGCGGGAAAAATCCAGCGAAAACGTCTGGATAGGCGCTGGTTGCCTGCCGCTTCTTGCCGCCCGTTAGGAAGCTTTTCGAACTTTTCCCTAGTCAGTTCCCGTCCTCTCTTCGGGAACTTCAAGAATTTCTTCTGCTGCTTTTTGCAACAGATCACGAAGGACCGTTGCATTGGCTCGGCTACGTTCCGCCTTGTCACTGAAGCGCCGTGCCAGCGCCGGACGTTGCTTCAGACGCGAATTTGCGGCCATGCGGTCGGAGAACTGTGCCTGCTCCTCCATGCTGCGAATGGCCGCCCATAATGCTCTTTCCAATGACTCACTCTGGTCGGCCAGCAGGCTCTCCGGTGAATACAGGTGGCCGACTCGGCAGCGAAAACGCACCATCGCGCTTTCCTCAACCTCTTCCAAAACTCCTCCACACTCGGGACAAGGGTACGTTTGCCCCGTGGGCTGAATGTTTCCGTTTCCGCCCCCAATGGGTTGTACCTTTTCTTCCACCTGCGTCGGCGCGAGTTCGACCAGTTTGGGGCCGATCTCCTCCGCAGGCAGTATGAAGTCCACCTGCACGCTTTCGATCGCGCTTGTCGGCATCGACGGTGCCATGGCTTCGTCGGGATCCTGGACGATTGCAAGCCCGCCGCGGCTCTTGATGCAAGCCAAGCCTGCGCAGCCGTCATCCAGATTGCCCGTTAGTACGACTCCGATGACCTGTTTTCCGTAAGCGACGGATGCAGATCGGAACAAGGTATCGATTGAGGGTCGGCTGCGGTTCTCTCGTGGCCCATGTTCCACGCGGACGTTGCCGCGATCCAGCAACATGTGTCTCTTACCGACGGGCGCCACATAGACTCGAGAGGGCAGAATGGGAGCGTTATGTACCGCATACATCACGGGAACTTTGCTGTAACGATTTAGAATCTGCGGCAATAATCCAGGGCTGTCCTCGGTAGTGTGCAGGACGATGAAAACTGAGGCCTGGAAATCCCAGGGGAAGGTGGACACGATAGTCTGCAGAACCTGGAGCCCACCTGCAGACGCGCCAATCACGATGATGCTTCGGTTTGCTATGGCTTAGTCGAAGGTTGGATGCGGGAAATTAGCTCGTGAGATTGCTCTCGTCCCGGGTGTTTTGCTTAGGGAAGGGCAAGGTATCGAACAACCTGGTCTGCTCGCTAGGTGGCCAGCCGGCCCTGGTTGCAGGATCAACCAATCCATGAGCGTGCCGAAGGGTCGCAGTACGCATTTGTCCAAGCCCAGCATGGGTGAGTACTCAAGAAGTCGATGGCATCTACCGGCTGTCTCACGCGTGAGACCTGGACAGTATCGCTCCAAGTGAAGATTCACTTTCCTCGTTGTGCGCGGGCGGAACAGGTGACCACCCCATGATAACGTGAGAAGCATGGAGGATTGCATGCAATCTGTAGGCGTTCTTCGCGAGCTCAGGCGTTATCCGGTGAAATCCATGCGTGGTGAGTCGTTGGATAGCAGTAGCTTGACTCTGCAAGGTATACCGGCGGACCGGCGTTACGCGTTTGTTCAAACGGCATCGCGGAGTTCCTTTCCGTGGCTTACTGCGCGCGAATATCCGGAACTCCTGTGCTACAGCACTCGCACGGAGAAAGTCAGTCCAGCTGAAGCCGAGGTGACGGTCACGGCTCCCGATGGTGAGACCTTTCCCGTCAGAAGCGACGAACTTCGACTCGCATTGGAGGCGCGATCAGGACGAGGGCTCTTTCTGCTTTACGATTATCGTGGCTCGTACGACGTCGCACCCATATCTGTGATTAGCCGCCAGACCATCGAGCGAATCGCGCAGGAGAGCGAAACTGAAGACAACGCGTTGCGATTTCGTCCGAATTTACTGCTGGATCTGGAGCAAGGCGAAGCTTTTGACGAATTGAACTGGGTCGGCAAGGTTCTTCGCGTCGCCGATGTGGCAAGGATTGCCATCACCCAAGTCGACCAGCGGTGCATGATGATCACGCTTGATCCGGCAACGGCCAAGGCGAGTCCCGCCATCCTTCGATGCGTCACACAGCAGCACAAGCAGTGCGCGGGCATATATGGCACGGTTCTTACCGCCGGCGAGGTGCGGGTGGGAGACAGAGTCTGGTTAGAGATGTGAACTTGTTTGGACTCAAATGAAACGGCGACGCGTCTCGTCGCATGTGGCGGCGATCTGCCAGTGAGCAGCTACTGGGGCGAAACTGGATTCGGCGCTGTGTTTAGCAGGATGGTTAGAGGCGGCACATGTTCCGGCTTTACGTAGCGGTTCACCAGAAAACGTTGTCCATCCCTGGTTACGTCGTAAGTGAAAATGTCCGTGGAAGAGATCGGCGCGCGCCCGTGAATCTGAAATAACGGAGCTGGCGTGCCGGTTGCGAAGTCACTTTGCGCATTCACGGGCACCGCCATCAACATCCCCGTAGGAGCAATGTAGAAGAGTTCCTTTCCATCGCCGCGCCACCGCGGTTCACTGCCGCCCCCGCGCGAAACCTGCCATTTTCCAGCGCCCCCCGGGAAGGAAGTCACATATACCTCCCAGGCTCCGGATTCGTCCGAAGCATAGGCCACCCACTTTCCGTCCGGAGAAATCTGTCCATTACTTTCGTTCGCCTTAGTATTAAGTAATGGGGTCACGGTGCCCGCAACGACAGACACGAGCGCCAAGTAGGAGCGGCCGGCGGCCTGATCCGTGATAAGGATCTGCTTCCCATCTGCGGACCAGCAGTTTGGGATCACATCTTCGTCCGACACAGATTTCATGAGCTTCTTTTCCGGTTCTAGGCCCGTGGTTCGCTTAATGACAACGATTGCGCCCCCGGGTGCAATCGAGCGGTAGGCTAGCATGGTTCCATCGCGCGACCAGGCGCCAGTTACCTCCTCCGTTTGGTCGAAGGTGAAGCGGGCATTGCTGGCCCCACTGGTACTCATCAGCCAGACATCAACGTTGTTCGCCTTCAGGTCAGTCACATCCATTGCCACGCGGCGGCCATCGGGAGAAAGCGAGGGATTTGCCATGACACCCGGTTCTCCGATGTGCCCTGACTCTTTTCCAGAGCGATCCATCCAGGTAAGAACGGATTGTGCTGCTCCCACGCCTGTGTTGTAGACCAGAGTCCCATTCAGCGAAACGGTGAATGCCGCCCAATAGGTGGAGGGTTGAAATCCCACCTCAGCCGCAACCGGGGTAATGTTTCCCGATACCTTGCCGGTCGAAGGATCAAAGGGCGTGGTCACCAATTGACGCTGGTCGTCGGTATAGAAGAGGCTGCCGGAATCATAGCCAAAGCTGGAATGACAATGGATGATAAGTCTCTGATCCTTGCTATCCAAAGATCCGAGATAAATTGCGCTGACCTGATCGTCCCTGGCGTTGGTGAAGTTGCCCGCCCAATACAAGAAGCGCTTGCCGTCGGGCAGGAAAACTGGCCAACGGTGAGTCTGTTGCTCCTTGTGGAGTGACATGAGCTCTTGAGTTAGGGGAGCGTTGCCACTGCCATCCGCGTTTACCCGCCAGAGCCCGCTAGCTGTGTCCGGCGCGTAGATGATCACGTTCTGACTTCCCCATGAGCCGCCCCGCGCTGCGAGAATGCGGGCCAGAACCTGAGGTGTGCCACCGGAGAGGCTTATTTTCTGAAGTTTTCCATTGCCGAAGAATCCCAGGTAAGAGCCGTCCGGCGACCAGAACGGA
>JBLNFC010000474.1:0-4983 GCA_050263355.1 Acidobacteriota bacterium | reverse complement strand
ACTTCTACCTGCAACCGATTACGATCGCTGGATACTTTTACAGCGCAGGAGCGGCAACCGGAATGGCGATGCACATTCGTCAGGCATTCCTGGACGGCGCGGAATACAGCGATCTCCATGTCTGCCGGAAAGCGCTCCAGGTCATCCGCCATTTCAAGTGTGGCGGCAATCTTGCTTCGTTCTGCAAAACCATCGACATACCATCGCAGCGCGGAAGCTAGACCAACCTCATCGAGCAGCGGCGGATGCAGTAGATGCGAAATGGTGCGGATCTCGGTGCTAAGTTGCTCGATAGTCCTGTCGTTATCATCGACACGTTTCGCCACCGCGGGACTAAGCTTCTTGGCCTCTGTCTTGATCACCGCAATGTTCATCGCGATGGCGGCAATCAACTGGCCTGCACTGTCGTGCAAACCCCTGGCCAACCGTCTTCGTTCCTCGTCCTGCATCTGTTGCAGGCGCGATGACAGTTGTCTGAGTTCCTCATTTGCAAGCTGGAGATCGGAAGTCCTGTCTTGAACTCGCAGTTCTAACTCCTGTCGAACGTTTTGCAAATCCGCTTCAATCTGCTTTTGTTCCGTGATATCGGTATTGCTGCCGAACCATCGCACAACCTCACCGCTCTCATCATGAATGGGCACGGCACGGCAAAGAAACCACCTGTAAGCTCCGTCTCTGGCACGCAGGAGGCAAGTGTCTTCCCACGCTCGCCCCGTCTGTAGAGATCGCTTATTTTTTCGGAGGAGCCGGTCGGCGTGTTCAGGATGGTGTACTTTCGTCCACCCAAACCCTTTCATTTCGTCGAGAGTTGTACCGGTGAACTCGAGCCACCTTCGGTTGAACCAGAAGCGCGCACCATTGCGATCTGCCATCCAACTGAGGGTAGGTATATTGTCAGCTAGAGTGCGGAAGCGATCTTCACTCTCACGCATCGCCTTTTCGATTCGCTTGCGCTCGGTCACGTCTTGATAAAAGACGGAAATGCCACCGTCGCTGGCCGGGTAGACCCTGATCTCGAACCAGCGCTCCCTGGGTATGTAGTAGTTCTCGAATTGGACCTTGACGCGTTCTTTCATCGCACGCCGGTAATGAGTCTCGAAGTCGGTACCCTTTACGGCGGGGAAGACATCCCAAAAGTTTCGTCCAGTCAACTCGGCCCGCGTCATGCTCAGAGTTCGCTCGGCTTCAACATTCACGTAGGTGAATCGCCAGTCCCGGTCAAGTGCGAAAAAAGAGTCGCTGATACTTTCAAGGATTGCGGAACTGCGTTCATGAGCGGCTTCGGCTTCAGCGCGCAGCGCGCGTTCGTGTTCGGCGGTCTCGCGGCGCAAGCGGCCCATAGCCAAGTGCGCCCCGACCCGGGCAAGGAGTTCCCGGGCGGTAAAAGGCTTGACCATGTAGTCGTCGGCACCAGCCTCCAGGCCTTCAATACGCGCGTCTTCCCCTGCCCGGGCAGAGAGCAAAATCACGGGAATGGTTTTCGTCGCATCACTCCCGCGGAGCTCGCGCAGGAGGGCGAAGCCGTCAAGTCCCGGCATCATCACATCGGTCAGCAAAAGGTCCGGAGGATGGCTTCGGATTGCGGCAAGAGCGTCAACGCCGTTGCAGACTGACCGGACCTCGTAATTCTCACCGAGCAGCCGGCGCACGTATCCGCGCATGTCGGCATTGTCATCGGCCACTAGAATCGATCCGCTGGTTGTCTGGATGTGAGGCGCCTGCACTGAATCGGAAGCGAAAATTTCCGGCGCCTCAGACGTACGTTCCGCGTCAGGAAGCCAACGTAGTGCTTCATCCACATAAGCTGAAGCCGCTGCCCCCGTCGATTTCAGAATCCGTTGGTCCGATGCGATGCGATCAGCGGGTAAGTGAGCATGCCCCTTCGGAATAGAGACCGTAAAGGCAGTTCCCTTCCCTGGTGTGCTTTCAACTCGAATGGAGCCTTTGTGCAGTTTTACAAGCTCCTGTACCAACGCGAGCCCGATTCCTGTCCCTTCATGGGTTCGCCCGCGCACTCCTTCCACACGATGAAAGCGTTCGAAAACTTTGGACTGTTGATCCGCAGGAATGCCCAGGCCAGTGTCCTCCACGCGCAGTTCGATGTGCTCTCCCACTGACCTTAGACGCACTGTGACCCCGCCAACCAGTGTGAACTTGAACGCGTTGGAAAGCAGGTTCAGGACAATTTTCTCCCACATGTCGCGATCGATGTAGGCAGACTCTGATAAAGGCGGGCACTCGATGACGAAGTTAAGACCAGCTTGCTCCATGGCAGAGCGAAATGCGCTCGCTGTGTCCGCAGTGAAAGTGGCGAGATCGGTCGCTTCATAAACCGCCTGTATGCGGCCTGCTTCAATCCGCGAGAAGTCCAGCAGAGTGTTCACGAGCTTCAGTAGCCGCATGCTATTGCGATGAACCAGTTGCAATTCCTCCCTGCTCACTACCGCAGAAGGACGCGCTCGGTCCAGCATGCCCTCCAGAGGTCCAACCATGAGAGTGAGAGGCGTGCGAAATTCATGGCTTACGTTGGAGAAGAAAAGAGTCTTCGCACGATCCAGTTCCGTCAGCATTTCCGCTCGTTTGGTCTCTTCCTCATGAGCGCGGGCAGCCGCTAAGTTGCTGCCTAATTGTCGTGCCAGGGTCTCAAGAAACAAACGATAGTCTTGATCGAACCTTTTTCGCGCGTTCAAGCCCACCAGGACAGAAGCCACCGGCGACGAGTGGCCGGGAAACGCGACAGGCAAGGCAATCGCCTCGACTGGTGGAATTCCCCAGATCGTAAGCGGTAAGTCGGAACAATGCTGTTGCAAATCGCTGACTAGAACCATCTCGCCTGTGCCCACAGCATCGCTCAATGCGCGCAGCAGAACCGAATTCTCTGCTGCGATTTGCTTGCGCTTATCGCAGAGAACATGGTTCGCGTGGACGCCACTCCAACTCTTGGGCTCCATGTACCTACGGTCAGCCGAGACCGCGTACAGAATGGAGAAGGGTACATCGTGCGGGTTTCTTGCTAAAATCTCGGCGGCCAAGGCCCACATTCTTGCCTCGGATTTGGCTTCAATGGCGGAACCGGCCAATTCGCGCAGCGTGTTCGATCGCCGTTCGGCGATGACCCGCTCGGTTGTCTCGATAACTGGCGTAAAGATTCCGCCAATCCCACCGGATTCATCACTGATAGGACTGTAAGAAAAGGTGAAGTAGCACTCCTCGGGGTAGCCGTGGCGGGCTAGCAGCAGCAGCAGGTCGTCGGACCAGGTGGCCTGACCGTGTTGCATCACGCCATCCAGCATGGGACCGATCGTGTCCCAAATCTCGGGCCAGCACTCCCGCCCCGGATTGCCCAAGGCATTTGGGTGTTTGGACGCGATAATTTCGCGATACGCGTCGTTGTACAGCATGACAAGATCTGGGCCCCACCACACCAGGATGGCAAAACGGGAATTCAGGGAGGTGCTGACGGAGGTACGCAGGCTCTGTGGCCACTTATCGATCGGCCCGAGCTTGGTGTTGGACCAATCCATGGTGCGCATGAGCGCACCCAACTCGCTACCGCCGGATAGGAAGTCTCGGGACAGTGCGGGTGGTTCACCACTGCTGCTGGAGGGCATTTCTAGCTCCTCTACCTGCTCGCGTAAAGCAGCATCCCCAAGGGCGGCGTTACGAATGTTCAGAAGGTTCGCGGCTCATGGCAGATGGGTTAAGTCCGCTGAAAAGACCCCTATGTACAATTCTGGACTTAATTTTGCCACAAAGCGAGGGCCTGTCAACACGCTCCGAAATACCAGCGCTGCATGCTGGGCCGGAGCGATCAAACGGCGGGAGACTGACGTCCAAGCCGTGTGGATGAAAAGCGGCGGGCAAGCCCGCTCCCAACACCACAGGGCCCCATCTACAATGCGAAAACCGAGTGAGCCTAAGCGAACAAGGTTGACCTGTCTTCTAGGCGGCAACATCGCGGATCTGCGAGCCGGTCCTCTGCGCTGCGGGGAAGTCGGTCATGGCGACCACCATGCCTTCGTTCATAGCCTGTCCGCGGAAGAGCCATGACTTTTTCTCGTCTGCGAATCCGAAAAGGTGCGGAGCAGCGGCTGCCAAGCTGGCCTGGGCGACGTCAAGCTGACCATGAGCTTCAAAGCTAAGCGGCCGGCGTCCATCCCCGTCGTAATCGGTGAAGAGGGTCATTCCCAGCACCAAGCCGGCATTCAGGAAAGCTGCGGCGGAGGCCCGGCGGTTGCTGGACCACATAAAAGCGCCTGCCAGCAGAAAAGCACTGGTGGTCAAAACGTCGAGGACCTTGTGGGTCTTCGGACTGATTGGCCGTGGAACACCGGGCAGACCTTCGTTCACAAATCGAGCTATGGGTTGCATCGAATTTACTCCTTGTGCGGCTTAGACGGCGAGACCTCGTTGCAAGTTGGTTGAAATTCGAGGTACTCAGCAAACGCCCTTATCCGTACGCGGCGGAATGATTCGTTGATGAGGTACTCCTCATCTAATCGTAAGAGAACTGCTCATGGCCGACCTCAAGAAGCGCCTGCCGGCGAATGTACCCGGAGAATTCTATGTGGATTCGACATGTATCGACTGCGATGCATGCCGGCAGCTCGCGAGTTCGGTATTCGCGGAAGAGGATGGCTATTCCGCAGTGACCCATCAGCCTACTACGGCAGTTGAAACACGCGCAGCACAACGCGCTCTGCTGGCATGTCCGACGGGCAGCATCGGAACGTTAACGAAGAACAGCATCGCGGATGTAGTCTCCGACTACCCACTGTTGCTCGAGAACAATGTTTACTACTGCGGTTTCAATTCGCCCAAATCGTTTGGCGGAAACAGCTACTTCGTGCAGCACCCGGACGGAAACTGGCTCATTGACTCACCCAGATTTACACAACCGCTGCTCTCGGCTCTGGAGAAACTTGGAGGGTTGCGCTACATCTTTCTGACCCATCGGGATGACGTTGCCGATGCCGCAAAGTT
>JBLNFC010000473.1:0-7098 GCA_050263355.1 Acidobacteriota bacterium | reverse complement strand
GAGAAAACAGCTTCGTGCAGCAGATAAGTTTGTTGACAGCTATATAGGAACCGTGGGTGTGGCCCACGGGCTTGAAACAGTAGTCGACGCCGCCCAGGAACTACACGCAACGAGCCCTACCATCGTGTTCCTGTTTGTAGGCGCAGGCGCTGATCGAGAGCGAATCGAAAACATGGTCCGCTCCCGTGGCCTTAAAAACGTTAGATTCGCGGGCGAGCAACCTCGTGAGGCGGTCCCTGACTATATTTCCGCGTCGGACGCTTGTTTGGTGTCGCTCCGGAAAAGCGAACTTTTTAAAACTGTTATTCCAACCAAGATGCTGGAGTTCATGTCGTGTGCGCGGCCTGTCCTGCTTGGTGTGGATGGACAAGCTCGTGAAATACTTGAACAAGCCAAGGCCGGCATCTTTTACCCGCCAGAAGACGCCTTGGAACTCACGCGTGCAGTCACCCGACTCGCTTCCGATCCACGCCTCTGTGAAACTCTTGGCCAAAATGGTCGTCGGCGCATCCTGACGCTCTTCTCACGCGCGACCACCTCCCAGGAATATCTCGCGATTTTGGATGAAGTTTTGGGGAGGACTCAGCAATCCGCCGCAGCGGCAGCGTAAAGCGCTACGGCCTTGGAATAGCCATAATGCTGAGTGCACTTGCTGTCTGCATGATGGCTTCGGTCCCACGATAGGCTGCTACTTTTCCTGCGCTCGATGGAACAAAAAGGACGTCATCAGCCTTCATCGCTATATCAGGCGCTTTGGCCCGCAGAATCTTGTTTAATTCAATCGTCGTTTCTTGTACGCCATCCGGCGTCTTGCGCAGGAGTTTGGCCCCACTCAGCTTCGCCGTCCGTGTAGTTCCCCCCGCCAGTGCGATGGCGCGCAGAACGGTCAGGTTGTCGTTGTCCATCAGGAAACCACTCGGCCGTCCCACGTCTCCGACCACGTAGACTACACCCGCTCGCTGGACCACGATCGTGTCGCCCTGCTGAATCGGAATGTTGGTCTGCGGAGTTTGTGCCATGTTGTCAGCCAGGTGCACTGTAACCGGATGCTCGACGTCGTTGCGATGCGTAATGACCACCGTCTTGCCCGCTTTTTCCGTCAGGCCACCAGCAGCGGAAAAAATATCGTAAAGCCGGCGCTCGCCAATCATCGGATACGGCCCTGGACGTGCCACCTCGCCCAAAAGCGAAATCGCGCCAGAAGAGTATTCAGCGACAAACACGGTGACGTGTGGATTATTTACGAAGCCACCATCTGCATACCGCTTCTCGAGAAGCTCTTGAGCCTCTTCTTGGGTCAAATCCGCCACATGAATGTAGTCAATGAGAGGAAGGTACAGATCGCCATTGTTACTGATCCGAGCTTTCGTCGTCAGTTCCGGAATGTTATAAACGCTCACCTCAACCAGATCTCCCGGGCCAAGCCGCATCTTGCCAGTGCTCGTGCTTTTCGCCACCGCTAGGCCTGAGGTCCCCGCGCCGGGCAGGCCAGCAGGTGCCGCCGACGAGTCGTTGGAAACTGCAGCAGGCGTCTGCTCCGCTGATTGTGCCATTCCGTGATTGCATGCAAACAGACTCACGAAAACGATGCCCAACAGGGGAAAGCAGGGCAGTACCGATCGGCCGCCGCGCAGACGCTGCATCAAAGGAGCACTCCACATGTTCGGATTGCGCAAAGTCTAGCACACAGCAGGAGTCCAGACTCTGGACTCTCTTGGTTACCCTCTTCTCCAGTCAGAAGCAACACGCAACACGCATGTACCTAAATAGCAAATTGTGAGTCGCGATTGTGAGTTGCTATAGTGCGCCTAAGCTCACCCGGATGTGTGCTCCGTTCGATGTTTTGCTGTGCAATTCGGGTGAACAGATGTTGTTGGGAAAAAGTCTGGCATTTACTGCGGAGTCTTCGTTGACTGCGCTTTACCTGGGTATCTTCGTACTCTCGCTGCTTCTGTCGTTCGTTCTGACCCGGAGCGTGCGTGCTATTGCCACCGCCCGTGGCTGGGTGACCGCTCCTCTGCAGGATCGCCATTTGCATCAAGCCCCTCTGCCTCGGCTGGGAGGCATTGCGATCTTCGTTTCCTTCCTGCTGAGCGTGGGCGTGGCCCTGCTCGCACGCGAGTTTTTTCTGCATACAGCGGCGATCCTATCTTCAAAAACCCTGTTCACAATTCTTATACCGGGAACACTGATTTTCTTACTGGGCGTCTATGACGACATCCACTCCATTGGCCCTCATACGAAATTCGCCATCCAAGTTGTAGGCGCAATCCTTCTTTTTGCGGGCGGTCTGCGCATTCTGGATCTGCCCGTGCTCTTTGGTGCGCGGCATTTCGGCTGGACTCTGAGTCTGCCGCTCACCATCTTGTGGGTGATCGGGATTACCAATGCTTTCAATCTAATCGATGGACTAGACGGCTTGGCTGCAGGTTCTGCACTATTCTCGACCCTGGTGGTCTTCGTAGTTGCAATCTTTAGCGGGTCGGCCGTCGTCTCGCTCCTGACCATCGCGTTGGCGGGGGCCATTCTCGGATTCTTGCGCTTCAATTTCAATCCGGCCACTATCTTCCTCGGCGATTGCGGCAGTCTTTTTATTGGTTTCATGCTGAGCGCCCTTGCCCTGGAAGGAGCGCAAAAGGCTCCGACGGTGATCGCCATTGCCATACCCGTGGTTTCGTTCGGGTTGCCCATTCTCGAGACAACGTTGTCAGTGTTACGAAGATTAATCGGCGGACGGCCGCTGTTCACGGCCGATCGCGAGCACATCCATCACAAACTTTTGCAGCGCGGGCTGTCGCACCGCCAGGTTGTCGTCGTGCTGTATGCGGTGTCAGCGCTCTTCGCTTTGCTCAGCCTCTTCTTGTTATGGCCCACGGGAAGCACCCTCGGCCTGGTCTTGGCAGTGCTCGGCACCGGCGTGTGGATTGGGGTTCAGCACTTGGGCTATTTGGAATTCGGCGAATTGCGGCGCGTGGCCCAGCGCACCATCGAGCAGAAGACGATCTTCGTGAATAATCTCGCTATCCGTCGCGCTACCGAAGAACTCAAAGTGGCGCGCGATTACGTCCAGCTGTGCCGCATTCTTGAGGCCGCCTTCAGCAGCAACGATTTCGACGGCTTCGAAGTGACTGCCAGGCTGCTGCCGGGCGAGGCGCAACCTGTCGCCCACGTTTTGAACTCTCTCTCTCTTTCTTCCGAGCTGCTTCGCTTTCGCTGGGACAAGACGAGTAATGCCAGAATTCGAGAGAACTGGCCTGCGTGGGATCTCTCACTCGATCTGCAAACCAGCAATAATCGCAGCCGTGGTTCCATTAACATTTATCGCCTCTACACGGAGCGCGCGGTGCAGCTGGACATCAATCTGCTAACCTCCGTTTTTCCGGCCGCTCTCGCTGACGCACTGGATCGTGTGCTCAGCTGCAACCCTGAGGTCGTAGTCCTTCCCGCAAGTCATCCGCAAGTTGTAGCCGCACACGCCGGGTAATTGCCAGAATCGAGTAGGTGTTGCCTGTAGCTAAATCGGGGAACGATAAGAACCATTCACAGACGTACAGGCGCGAGCGCCCGGAGCGTCGATGTCTTGCAGCCCACATCGCGCATTAGCACGCTCGAGCTTTTCCACACGTTGTACCAGCGACGCTACTTCGTTTGTCTCTGCTTTTCATCTACCTTGCCCTATTCGTTCTCACCATCAGAGAGGGCACATACAATGGCAGGTTGGACCAAGGCCGCGGAGGCAAGTTTCGTGCCTTTGCAGGCAGCAGTTTTCTGTGCGCAGTGTGAGCTCATCAGCCAGAACAACACCCCCTTTTGCATTGCGTGCGGCAGCAAAGCCCTTCTCAACTTGTCGAGGGTGCTGGGCGGTTCTTTGCGCGGCCAGAACACCGCGCGCTTGATCGCTGACTCGGAATTAGATCAGTTAGTCAGAGAGTTGATCAGTACCGTTGCCGAGCCAAAGTCCACTTCAAGCGTCGAAATCTCCACTTCAGCTAAGCGCCTTTTAAATAATCAGGCAAACGGACGCGAGTCCGATCCGGCGCATCAACTCCTTTTGCACCAGAGCAATATCGATCTCGCGGAACTCGATCTCGAGCCGACCATCAGCTTGATTGCCGAGCGAGCACAAGTGATCACGGCAGCCAGTGGAGCGGCCGTTGCTCTGCGTCGCGGCAACGAAATTGTCTGTCGCGCGCGCGCGGGCAGAACTGCCCCCGACCTGGGGGTACGCCTCCAGACTGATACCGGCATTTCTGCCGAATGCGTGCGAACCGGTGAGGTGCTTGTCTGCGGAGATGCGGAAGCCAATCCCCACGTTGATGTGGCCAGCTGCCGCAGACTGGGTGTGCGATCCATCCTGGTGGCGCCTTTACGCTATTTCCGTCGAACATTAGGCCTGTTCGAGGTCCTCTCTTCTGCACCCTTCGCCTTCGATCATCAGGATATCGCCACGATGCAGTTGCTGGCGGGCATGACCGTGGCGGCTATCTCGCGGCGTGCCAACGGTTTTAAGCCCCAACCTCCGGATCGGCAGGCGTCTTAGGAGGCAACCTCGGTAAAAACGGTCACTTGTGCCCATCTGCAGTCGCGGTAATATGTAAGCACTCAGATATGGCATCCCAAGAGTCTCCGCTGTCCATACTGGAAGGCGTGCAGAAGTCCGGCAATCGCCGCCGGCACGTGCGTCAGAAAGTGCACAGTCCGGCCTACGCCAGCTTCGACGGCATTGGCGGCGGTATGGTTCTTGACCTAACCGAGGTCGTTAATATCAGCGAAAGCGGCATGGCGATTCAGGCGAATTCGTCCTTGACGCCGAATCGCACCTTGAACCTCGTTCTCGATTTATCCGAGACAAAGAGCTATGTGAACGCAACGGGAATGGTGGTCTGGACTGATAAGACTGGCGTCGCCGGCATTCGCTTTTCCAAGATGGCCGATGCCCCGCGCCGCCACTTGAAGGAATGGCTGTTCTACAACGCTATGGCAGGTGCAGCCAAAGTAGCCGGCAATTCCTATGAACCCGCAATCAAAATTCCGCGAGCGATAGCGGACTCAGAAGTTGCTGCACAGGAATTCGAATCGCTTGCCCCGCCAATCGCTGCTTCGATCGCAGCGAGCCCGGATCCTCCGCTGCTGACGGCCGACGCGCCCACCCTCAACACGATCCAACAACGGGTTGAGGCTCTCGGCACAAACGTCGATGCGGCGCTCTCTCTACTGGTGGAACGCGCGCAAGCCTTGACTCGTGCCTCCGGCGCCGCCATCGCTTTGGCGCAGGGAAGCGAGATGGTGTGCCGCGCTTCATCGGGAGATGCGCCCCCATTGGGTGCGCGTCTGCAAATTGGATCGGGGTTTTCCGGAGCCTGCGTACGGACGGCGAAGCTCCAACGCTGCGACGACGCTGAAACCCATCCTCTCGTGGATCGCGAAAGCTGCCGTCACCTGGGAATTCGGTCCATGATTGCCGCGCCCATCATCGTGAACAACGTTGTCATCGGACTGCTGGAGGTCTTCTCGCCCGCCGCCTACTCATTCCAGGAGGGTGACGCTGCGCCGCTCAGCCGCCTTTCGGAAATGATTGGGCAGACGGTAAGCGGGCCGCTCAATGTCACGGCTGGACCGGAATCGGCTGAAACTCGGCAGCCAAAGCGCTTTTGGAAGCGTGAGCTTACGCGGGCGGAGATGATCCTTGCCGCCGTTGCGGGCTTCCTCCTAGTCGCTATTGTGGTGGTGCTTATTACTTGGGTCCCGCGAAGCGGGTTTGTAGCGCAAACTCCTCAACCTTCAAGAACACCCGTGACCCAACCGGCGGCGGTCGCCGCAACCCAACCTACTACGCTTCAGGGATTAAGAAAGCTTGCTGACCGAGGCGATCCTGTGGCCCAGTTTGCGGTCGGTGCCAAATACGCCACCGGCGAGGAGGTCAAACAAGACTACGGCGAGGCAGTGAAGTGGTTTTCCAAAGCAGCCGAGCAGGGCCATGTGGTTGCTCAGGCCATGTTAGGCGCCTATTACATGGCTGGCCGTGGAGTTCCGCAAGACCTCAGCAAAGCCTATTTCTGGTCATCCCTGGCACGCGCAGGGGGAGATGAAGCGAGCAAGTACCGCGTCGCATTCTTGACTTCTCGCATGAGTCACGCGCAAGTTCTTGAGGCTCAGCAGCGCGCTGATTCCTGGATCCACGATCATCAAACCACCGCTTCGCGGTGAGCCTCCGGCCAGCTTACCCTCACAAAGAGTCGTAAAATAGATATAGAGAAGTGGTCATGCCGACGCTACGCGCCTTATTGGACGAGAACGTTCGCGAAGCTGCACCTGAACTGGTCGAATCACTGGATCGCAATCGGGTTCGGTGCTTTTCCTGCGGACATTGTTGTCCCATTCCTGAGGGTCAGCCCGGAGTTTGCAAAGTTCGCTACAACCGCGGAGGGAAGCTCTACGTTCCCTGGGGCTACGTGGGCGGCGTGCAGTGCGATCCTATCGAGAAGAAGCCATTTTTCCATGCCTACCCCGGAGCCCTGGCCTATAGCTTTGGGATGTTGGGCTGTGATCTGCATTGTTCCTACTGCCAGAACTGGGTAACCTCACAAGCCCTGCGCGATCCGAGCGCGATCTCTCCTCCGCTCGGCGCGACGCCTGAAGCCCTCGTGACCGATGCTCTCCGGCAAGGAGCAAGGGTTCTCGTCAGTACCTACAACGAGCCCTTGATCACCAGCGAGTGGGCAGTCGCAATTTTTAAAGAAGCCAAGAGCCGTGGCCTGATCACCGGTTTTGTTTCCAATGGAAACGGAACGCCTCAAGTGCTCGAGTATTTGCGGCCTTGGATAGACTTGTACAAAGTCGACCTCAAGAGCTTTGATGACCGCCATTACCGCCAACTAGGCGGACGCATTGCGCCGATACTCGACACCATTCGATCGCTGCATGAGATGGGCGTCTGGCTAGAGATCGTCACTTTGCTGATTCCCGGCTTTAACGATTCCAACGAGGAGTTGCAACGCGCCGCAGAATTCCTGGCCAGCGTCTCCGTTGAGATTCCCTGGCATTTTACCGCTTTTCATAAAGACTACAAAATGACCGACCCCGAGGACACGCACCCAG